>DATJDT010000321.1:0-10214 GCA_035497275.1 Pedobacter sp. | reverse complement strand
AGGTAACGCCTGCGCTGAAATTCATCTCCCAAACCGGCTTCAACAACTCCTTCATCAAATGATTTATAAGAAATAGCACCACCATCTTGTTCTACTGCAGGACGAACATAATCGTGCAAAATCTGCTGGATTTTTATTTCTATGTCGCTACCTTCGAAAGCAGGTGCTTCCTCGTTGCTATTGTCTTTAATTTTAAGTTCAGATTCAACTGCACCTTTTACAAATTCTTTTAAAATTGCCTCTATATCGGCCCATTCTGCATCTTCAGTTTTTGTAATAGTTACAAAATTACTGGCGAAGAAAACACCACTTACGAAGTTAAATTTGAACAATTCTTTAGCAAAAGGAGAATGCTCAGCACTTTCTTTAGTTGCAAAATCTTCGCTGCCGTTAATTAAAAGTTTATTAACCATAAACTTCATGGTAGCTGGATTCGGGGTTTGTTCAGTATATACGTTTATAGTCATGTCTTTAAAATTATATTACAAAATTAATTAATTCTAATGCTAGTTGTATCGACTAGATGTCTATTTTAGGTCATATCTGTTTACGAACAATTATTCCTTAGAATAAAAAGCCAAGCTTAAATGCAACAGCATTAACATTAAAAGTGGAGTTAACTCTTTTATAATTTTGATGATAATAACCGATACTTGGCACAATTACAAAACTTGAACCGATGGTTACTTTATGACCTAGCCCAGCGTTAGCCATCAATCCCTCTTCAAAATTATCATCTATTTTCAATGACGGTCCAATATTACCATAAAAGAAAAAACCATCATGAGCCGTTTTTAGATAATATCTAGCATCAGCAGAAATATTAAAGGTGTTATGGAAGTTATAATATTTAGTATCTATTCCATCTAAACCAATTCCAATTCCTAAACTAAGTTTTGGGTTAATAAAAATTCCATTGATTGTTCGCAAACTTCTCACATTAACAGGCAATTTTTCCATCATATCAAAATTAACCAGGTTGTTATTGCCTAAAAAAATGCCAATTTCAGTTACATTGAAAAAGCCCTTTTCTTGTTTATTTTTTCTATCTATTATTCCACTTTGTGCAAATAAGGTGTTAGAGAGAAATAGTAACGTAAGTAGTTTAAAGAGAAATTTCATGGGCGTAAAATGGTTAGATAACTAAAAAACTCCCGTATAATTAAAAGGCGTAATTAACTTTAATTCAGCCTTAATCAGCTCATTAACGTCCAATTCATCAATAAAAGCAGCCATTGTTTCTGCTGTAATTTTGGTATTTGTTCGTGTTAATGCTTTTAATGCTTCGTATGGATTAGGGTATGCTTCTCTTCTCAACACAGTTTGAATGGCTTCGGCAACTACAGCCCAGTTATTTTCAAGGTCTGCTTCAATAGCTTCATTGTTAAGGATAATTTTATTTAGCCCTTTCAAAGTTGAACTAATGGCAATCATTGTGTGTCCCATCGGTACGCCAATATTTCTTAATACCGTTGAGTCTGTTAAATCTCTTTGTAAGCGTGAAATGGGCAATTTAGCCGCAAAAAATTCGAATAAAGCATTGGCTAACCCGGCATTTCCCTCGGCGTTTTCGAAATCGATAGGGTTTACTTTATGGGGCATTGCCGATGAACCAACTTCACCTGCTTTGATTTTTTGTTTAAAATAGTTTTTGGAAATATAGGCCCAGATATCGCGATCTAAATCGATGATAATGTTGTTGATTCTTTTTAATGCATCACATTGAGCCGCAAATTGATCGTAATGTTCTATTTGAGTAGTGTACTGAGCGCGTTTTAAACCTAAGATATCATTTACAAAACCGTTTGAAAAATCTACCCAGTTAGTGGCTGGGTAAGCAATATGGTGTGCATTAAAATTTCCTGTTGCACCGCCAAATTTTGCACTATTCGGAATGGCTTTTAAATTCGCCAATTGAATGCTTAAACGCTCGGCAAATACCATAAACTCTTTACCTAGTTTGGTAGGAGAGGCTGGTTGCCCGTGGGTATGGGCCAAAAGTGGAACTTCTTCCCATTCTTTTGCCAAAGCATTTATCTTTTCAATTAATTCGGCAATGGCTGGATAGTATGCTTCTTCCAAGCCTAATTTAAAGGTATATGGAATAGCTGTATTGTTAATGTCTTGAGAAGTTAATCCAAAATGGATAAATTCTTTATAAGGTTGAAGATTTAAGTCGTCAAATTTTGTTTTGATAAAATACTCTACTGCCTTTACATCATGATTGGTAATGCTTTCTGTATCTTTTACCTGTTGGGCATCCTGATCATTAAACGCCTGATAAATATTTCTTAAACTAGGATATAACTGGCTATCAAAATTTTCTAGGCCTGGTATTTTAGCTTCACAAAGCGCTATAAAATATTCGATTTCTATAAAAATACGATACTTGATAAGTGCTGATTCAGAAAAATAATGAGCAAGTTGTGCGGTAGTTTTTCTATAACGACCATCAATTGGAGATATGGCCTGAAGAGGGGATAAATTCATGTAAGCTTTGAAATTTGATACTTTTGCAAAGTTACGCATTTCTAAAGCAATAAATGGCTGGGAATCAAAAAAGCTCCAGCAATTGCTAGAGCTTTTTTGTAAATTTTTGTATTGACTAGTGCTTGATAGTAGTATCAACAACAGTAGTGTCAGTTTTAACAACTGTATCAGTTACAGTAGTATCAGCAACAACAGTTGTATCAGTACCTACAGTATCAGTACCTTCTGCTTTTTTCTCTGAGTTACAAGCTGCTACTGATAAAGATAATGCTAAAGCTAAAAAGCCAAATTTAAATAAGTTTTTCATTCTAAATTTCTGTTTAAATAATTAATTAATTTTACATGTTAATACTGCAAAGTTAAAAAGGTAACCCGTATTATTCCAAAAAAAAGTAAATAATATTAATTTATAGGCTAGCGGGTAACAGCACGGCTATTTCGATTAAAAAAAATGTTGTATTTTGCGAAAATAATGATCGTTTTGTCATTAAAGAATATTTTTTTTTCAATATTGGGTTACCATTCACATTTAAATGTATTAATTGGTGAGTATTAAGTTAAGCAGTTCAGTTCCAACAGATAGAGAGGTAGTATTAGGTATACTTAATAACTCAGAAGAAGCGCTAAATAAATTGTATGTAGGCTATTATCCTATGGTATTGCAATTTATTTTAAATAATAGTGGTGACGAGGCAGATGCCAAAGACGTATATCAAGAAGCTATTATTGTATTATATGATAAGATTAAAAGTGGTTCTTTTGAATTAAGCAGCAAGTTAAAAACCTATTTATATTCGGTAAGTCGAAGAATCTGGTTAAAAAAGCTTGCTCAACAAAGTAAGAAGACAAATAATATAGCCGACTTTGAGGATGTATTAGCCGTTGATGAGGATTTTGAAGTACATGAAGCAAAGGATCAGCAATTTGATCAAATGAAAATAGCCCTGGAGAGTTTGGGTGAACCTTGTAAAACGATTATTCAGGATTTTTATATCCATAATTTATCGATGCAGGATATTTGTGAGAAGTTTGGTTATACGAATACAGATAATGCAAAAACACAAAAGTATAAGTGTTTACAAAGACTAAAAAAGTTATTTTTTCAATCATAAAATGAACAACGACATTCAGTTAGAATCAATTATTGAAGATTACTTAAACGGTAAGCTAAATCCTAATGAAGTAGCTGCTTTTGAACAATTACGCAACAATGATCCAGTAGTTGATCATAAAGTAGTTGCACATAAAGTATTTTTAGAATCTATGCAGCAATATGCGCACGTTTTAGCGCTAAAAGCACAAATGGACAATGCGCATGCACAAATTGACGTAGCAACGATTAGCGCAAAGGTAAAACCTCATTCTTCAAAGATTGTAAGAATTTGGCGTAACAATAAGGCTGCGATTGCAATTGCTGCTTCTTTTTTGATTATGGTAAGCGTAGTTTTATTATCCTATTATAGTAAAACTGAACAAGAAGGTAATTTGCAATTATTGGATAGAAAAATCTCTAAGCTTAATCAGTCGCAAAACAATATCATTAGAGTCATCAGCAACGATGCTAAAAAAGCAAATAATGAACCAGCTAAGTTTGGAGGAACAGGTTTTGCTATTTCGAGCAATGGCTATATATTAACGAATTACCATGTTATTGAGGACGCAGATTCTTTATATATCCAAAACAATAAAGGTGTTTCTTATAAGGTAAAGAAATATTATACAGATCCAGTGAACGATATTGCTATTTTAAAAGTGACCGATCTTAGTTTCGAGAATTTAGGAGCCTTACCTTATAGCATTAAGAAAACGAGTGCCGGAATTGGAGAATCTGTTTATACTTTAGGCTATCCGAAAGATGAGGTAGTATTAGGGGATGGTTATGTAAGTTCTAAAACTGGCATCAATGGAGATACACTTGCTTACCAAATCGCAATCCCAGTAAATCCAGGAAATAGTGGTGGGCCTTTATTAGATAATAATGGCAATATTGTGGGAGTCATTAATGGTAAAGAAAGTAAAACTGATGGAGCTGCATTTGCAGTTAAATCACGCTATATTATGGAAGCCCTAAATGCTATTCCTCAAGACTCCTTAAGTAAAAGGTTAGCTTTTGGTAAAAGAAGCGTTTTACAAGGCTTAAAGCGACATAAACAAGTCGAAAAAATTCAAGATTATATTTTTATGGTTAAAGTATATAATTAATGTTAAATAATTAATTTTTAAAACCCCGGTACTGAAAAGTTTCGGGGTTTTTTATATAACTTGTTAGCTCAACAATAACATCATTTAAATAAAATCCAGACTTGATTATTTTTACCTAAAATTAAAATTAACTATTTTAAAGATGGAATATAACGTTTCGCCTGATTTATTGAATAATGAGTATGTTGAAATTGATGCCCTACAGATGCAGGAGCTATTCGAACAGGAGTCGACCGTCCTTATTGATGTACGCGAAAGAAATGAAGTACCCGTTCTTGAGGAAAATAGCTGCATGCAAATACCCATGTCAGAACTCAAACTCTTTTTAGAAACCGACACGCTACATTTCGAAAATATTATTTTAGTTTGTCAGCATGGCATTAGGAGTAAGGTAGCTGCTGAGGCACTCCAGGAAAAATATGGTTCTACAAAGAAAATATATAGTCTTAAAGGCGGAATTGTTAAATCGAGAAATCATTTTCGTATCTTGTAACATATTTATTTTTTCATATTTTAATTAAAAGTACCATGAGTTTAAGAATTGGAGATACAGCACCGAATTTTAAGGCGATAACATCTATCGGTGAGATAGACTTTTATGAATATTTAGGAGATAGTTGGGGAGTTTTATTTTCCCATCCCGCAGATTATACACCGGTTTGTACAACAGAACTGGGGAAAACGGCATCACTTAAGTCTGAATTTGATCAACGAAATGTAAAAGTTTTAGCGCTGAGTGTAGATTCTGCAGAATCGCACCAAGGATGGATCAACGATATCAATGAAACCCAAAACACAAATGTAGAGTTTCCAATTATCGCAGATCAGGACAGAAAGATAGCTGATGCTTATGATATGATACACCCGAATGCTTCAGAGACAATGACTGTTCGTTCTTTATTTGTAATCTCGCCTGATAAGAAGGTAAAATTAATGATTACCTATCCGGCTTCAACAGGTAGGAACTTTGTAGAAGTTTTAAGGGTAATTGATTCGCTACAGCTTACTGCGAACTACAGTGTGGCTACGCCTGCCGATTGGAAAGACGGAGAGGATGTTATTGTGATGAATAGTATAAAAACGGAGGATATTGCAGCAAAATTCCCAAAAGGGCATACGGTAATTAAACCCTATCTACGAACTACTCCACAGCCTAATAAATAATTAGATTACCTACAAATTATTAAAACTTAATTCGATCGTAGCTGTTTTATGCTAGCAGTTAATTAACTAAAACGAAACTACAAAGAAAATTTATGAACACTGGTAAAGTTAAATGGTTTAATACCGAAAAAGGATATGGTTTTATCATCTTTGACGGGGCTAAAGAAATTTTTGTTCACTTTAAAGATGTTGCGGGGGGGATAGACGGTATCAAAGAGGGCGATGAAGTTGAATTTGAGATTACGGAGGGTAAAAAGGGTCCTCAAGCCGTGAAGGTTAAGAAGATTTAATATTTTGAATCTTGAATGCTACTAAAGCATAAGGAAACGAAGACCAAAAAGAGTTAATGTTAACTTTGCGGTCTTCGTTTCTTTGTTTTATAAATTAACCGAAGTACTTTCTAAACTGAGTTCGGTAATCATCAAGCTTTGTTTTAATAGCCTTATTTAGCTCCAGTTGTTGGTTAATGACTGTAAGACGATCTAAATGCTGTAAAACGAAAAATCCAATTTCTATATCGTTCATCAATGATTCTTGTTGCTGAGGTTTTAACGACAATATATAGTCAAATTCTTTTTCAATATAAGAGCTAGTAGCCGTGGTGATTAAATTAGCTTGGTTGCTATTCTTTAAACGATATAAGTTTTCAACCAAACCGATTTTGTTTAATGTATCAGAAATTGACGAATTTTGAAGTGGAATAGCCGACAGGGTTTTCTCCATTACCTTATTTGCCATTTGGATCTTTTGATCATTCAATAAGTTTCTTGTCAGCGTATTTGCGTAAGACAATGTTCCTTGCATAACCCTTCTGCTTTCAGGATCTAAGTATTTGGCGGTTTTAAACCCTCCTAGTTCAAACTTTTTTGTATAATGTTGGTAAGCAAGTGTATTATTTGTTTGCTCTGTTTTGCTGAAATTTTCTGCATTCGAAGGTTTTAGTGGTAATAAACGATAAGCGTATCCTTCAAGATAAAGGTATTTATCCAAACCAAGATAAGTATCTTCCGATACTGAAGCAGCAAAATATATTGGTCTTTTCCAGTTATTATGGACTAAAATATCAAACATAGCCAAGTCTGATTTAAACACATGATTTTTGTTGAAATTCCATTCAATTTCTTTTGCAATTTTATCTTTATCCGAAATAGCTACTGTTTTAGTCGAAAGGATGTCGGCTGGGTTAATGGTCATTTTTAGCTTCTTGGTCGGCATAAAATTTTCAAAAGTCCCATCACGCATTTCAATTTTATCTTCCTTGTTTTCAGAGGTAAGTATGGCTAATAGCTCGCTTAGTTCAACACTATCTTTTAACCCATAATCGTAATAGGTTAAATAATCTCGTGTTCCATCCTTATACTGCTCCTTTTTCATCTTTATGGGTAAAGCAGCAGATTTATATTGTTGTTTTTTCATTTGGTCTATATAAGACTCAGATGATAAAAACTGAAGGTTTACTACCCTAACATCGGTGCGGATGCCTTCTACTTCCTGGGCATACCATAACGGGTAAGTATCATTATCAGCATTGGTAAAAAGAATAGCATTGGGCTCGCAGCTATTTAAGTAGTTTTTTGCCATTTCTATTGCGGTAGTCTTTCCACTTCTATCGTGGTCATCCCACCCATTTACAGCCATTAATGTTGGTGCAACAAGGCAAACTAAAGTTACAAGCGCGAGATTTAATTTCTGATATTTGTATTTAGCCATAAATTCTCTCAAGGCAAGAACTGCTAAACCAATTACGATAGCAAATGCATAAAAGGAGCCAACATATGCATAATCGCGTTCTCTTACTTGTAGTGGATCCTGATTGATATATAAAATTATGGCAATCCCGGTACAAAAGAATAGGGTAAGCACAACCAAAGCATCGTTCCGATTTTTGCGCCATAAATATAATAAACCTATCATACCGAGTATAAAAGGTAGTCCGTAAAAGGGATTATATCCTTTATTTGCAATGATACTTGGAGGTAAGCTGTTTTGATTGCCAAGATGTATGGCATCAATTGGTTTAATACCTGAGAGCCAATTACCTTCGGTAATGCTTCCTTGGCCCTGTATATCATTTTGTCGGCCAATAAAATTCCACGCAAAATAACGCCAATACATGAAATTCAATTGATAATTATAAAAGAAACTCATGTTTTGCCAAAAACTTGGTGTTTCACCTTCGGCAAGATTCATCCAGTTATTGTAAAATTTAACGTGCGCTGGTTTATCGCTATAAGTTCTGGGAAAGAGGGTGTTCTTGTCGTAAATACGTTGATAAGTTTTACCATTTTCTTCATATTTATCCACGCCTTTTCTGTAGGTTACGCCAGTTTCTTTGAAATCGATAGGGTTTGAATTAAAAAATTGTCCATATAACAAGGGTTTATCTTCGTATTGAGATCTACTCAAATAAGCAAACAAGGAAAGTGGTGTATCTGGATTGGAAAGATTAATGCTAGGTTTCGCATTAGCCCTAATGATGATCATAAAATAAGAGCTATAGCCAAATAGCACAAAGGTAAGACACAATAATCCCAAGTTTAATTGATATCTATTTCTTTTGATGCTAAATCTAATGCCGTAGCCAATAGCGAGGGTACTTAAGGCTACAAAAGCCAGTGCACCAGAGCCAAATCCCATACCTAGTGTGTTTACAAAAAATAAATCCAGTTTTGCAGCGAACAGAACAAAGTATTGGATAATGCCAAACTGAATTAAGCCTAATAAAAAGCAACCTATTAAAAAGGCTTTTACGGTACCCCAAGTCGTTATTTTATCAGCCTTCCTAAAATAATAAATCAAAGCAATAGCGGGGATAACTAATAAACTTAGGAGATGTATACTAATGGAAAGACCGATTATAAATGCGATAAATACCAACCATTTATCATTCATTTTATTTTCCCATTTTAAGATTGCCCAAAAAACAATAGCGGTACATAATGTTGAAATTGCATAAACTTCTGCTTCAACAGCCGAAAACCAAAAGGTATCGGAAAAAGTATATGCTAAGGCCCCGATTGTTCCTGCAGCGATAATACTCCATATATTAACTGCGTTGAGTTCTTCCTTTTGTT
Source organism: Pedobacter sp. (assembly GCA_035497275.1). Taxonomy (GTDB): domain Bacteria; phylum Bacteroidota; class Bacteroidia; order Sphingobacteriales; family Sphingobacteriaceae; genus Pedobacter. The sequence continues at coordinate 1,284 of DATJDT010000321.1, read as the reverse complement.
TTTTAAGAATTTTTAAAGCAATCGCATTGATAGTCCAAAATAAAAACATTACAGTGGCAGCGCTTGCGACTACTGATAAAAAATTAACCCAATAGGCAATTTTGCTGGTGTCACTTCCTGCTAATAACGAAAATAATTTGCCTATCATTAGAAAAAACGGCGCACCAGGTTGATGGCCAACTTCTTGTTTAAAAGCTGCAGCTATAAATTCGCCGCAATCCCAAAAACTTAGGGTAGGCTCCATGCAGAGCCAGTAAACAATAGTTGCAAAAGCAAAAATGCCAATGCCAATTCTCGTGTTAATTAGGTCAAATTTTCTCATGTCATTAGTTTAGGTCTAATCAAAATTACCTTATTCACTGACGATGAGTTGTTAAAAGACGTTAAAGAATGTTAAAATACCAATCTTGCTTTGCGGTTTTTTGCGGGTTCTTGCGGCCCCGACTTACGAAGTCGACTGACTTACGAAGTGGAGGAATTAGTAGTGCTGTATAATTTTTGCTTTAATCACTAGATATCCCTTTGTTATTTGCGTGAAAATGATAAAATCATCGTGATTTGATTTGATTTTATGTTTTTTAACTAAAAATTCAGCCTTTTCTGGGAAGTTTCTGACAATTACATTTCCGATGAGATTTTTTTCTTTTTTTAGCTCATTTAGTGATAATAGGGATTTGATCTCGAATATCCGGCCTAAAAAATCTGGATTTATGACCTTACTAAAATAGAGCTGACTATGTTGATGTAATTTATAGAGGCCAAATTGCTTAGCGATAAAATTAAATGCCCCACTTTTTAACAATGCTACATCGGGTTCATACAAATAGCCATCTGGTAAATCAGGGCCTATATCGATCATGGTTTGCAAAGCACTTAATCCAAAAGAAAAAACCTTAAGATTTTCATTAATTGCGGCGCAAATGATTTTTGGTTCCCCTGTATAGTCCCTATCAATCACCCATAGCAATTCTTTACATTCATTTTTTACACTTACGATGTGGATTTCACTAATATTTTGAAGCTCTGCAAGGCCAGCCCTTATATCAAGCAAAGGGGCGGTTTTTATGATTATCCGTCTTGCTTTTTCAAGAAATAAGGGTAAATGCGTACTTACATCAGGGCTACAATCTTTGAGTTTAAAAAGCACCTCGATGCGCAACGCCGCACGGATGGTCGCCGCCACCGCCGGTTCCACCAATGCGGTGCTGCACCTGCTGGCGATCGCGCGCGAAGCCGGCGTCGAATGGTCGCTGGAGGATTTCGAACCGGCCTCGGCGCACACGC
>DATJDT010000320.1:0-2630 GCA_035497275.1 Pedobacter sp. | reverse complement strand
TTCATCAATAAAACCACGTTCAGCAGCACGGTATGGATTGGCAAAAATGTCAGAGTATAATTTCTCTTTTTCAATCCATTTTTCTTCGGGATTTTCTGCTTCCGTAATTTCCCGTTTAAAAATAATCTCGGCTGCCCCTTTTGCTCCCATTACTGCAATTTCGGCACTTGGCCAAGCATAATTCATGTCAGCACCAATATGCTTTGAGTTCATCACATCATAGGCACCTCCGTAAGCTTTTCGTGTAATTACGGTAATTCGGGGAACAGTTGCTTCACTAAATGCATACAATAATTTAGCACCATTAGTGATAATTCCATTCCATTCCTGATCAGTACCCGGTAAAAAACCTGGTACATCTTCAAAAACTAATAAGGGAATATTAAAGCAGTCGCAGAACCTTACAAACCTTGCTGCCTTTGTGGATGAATTGCTATCGAGCACACCAGCTAAATAGGCAGGTTGATTAGCAACGATGCCTATACTTCTACCAGCTAATCTTGCAAAACCTACAACGATGTTCTCTGCATAGGCAGCATGAACTTCTAAAAAACTTTCTTGATCTACAACAGTATTGATAATTTCTCGAATATCATAAGGCTGGGATGCATTTTGGGGCATGAAATCATTAAGATGAGGTCGGCTTTCATCGCCTGCTTCATAGGGTAAACTGCTTGGAGTTTCTTCGCAGTTTTGTGGCATATAAGTCAATAACTTTTTAACCTGGTTAATGGCTTCTAATTCATTTGCACAGGCAAAATGGGTAACTCCAGATTTACTGGCATGTGTATTGGCACCACCTAGTTCTTCAGAAGTTACGATCTCATGCGTTACTGTTTTTACTACATTTGGTCCAGTCACAAACATATAAGAGGTGTTTTCGACCATTAAAATAAAATCAGTAATGGCTGGAGAGTAAACCGCTCCACCAGCACAGGGACCCATAATAGCCGAAAGTTGCGGGATTACCCCAGAGGCTTGCACATTGCGATAAAATATATCGGCATATCCTCCTAATGACACAACACCTTCTTGAATACGGGCACCACCACTATCATTCAGCCCAATTAAAGGTGCACCATTTTTCATAGCCATCTCCATAATCTTGCAAATTTTTTCTGCGTGGGTTTCTGAGAGAGAACCTCCAAAAACAGTAAAATCTTGAGAAAAGACATAGGTTAATCGTCCATTAATAGTTCCATAACCTGTAACTACACCATCACCTAAATATTTCTCGCGCTCCATTCCGAAGTCGGTGCTACGGTGGGTAACCAGCATGCCAATTTCCTCAAAACTACCTTCGTCTAGCAAAAAATGAAGACGCTCCCGTGCAGTCAATTTACCTTTTTTGTGCTGACTTTCAATTCTAGTGTTGCCACCACCTAAGTTGGCTTCCTTAATCTTATTTTGGAGTATTTCTATTTTATTCTTCATGGTTCAGGTCAAAAGTTCAAAAAGTAAATATTACCATCTGTATTGCAAACGAGTTGTAAATACATCGTCTTTTAAATCACTGGTGTAGTTACTAAGTTGCGTAGGTTTGTTTAAGATATGTTCATTATAAATGGTTAGCTTAAGCCTTGTATTGAAGGCACAGGTGATTCCATAACCCAAAGTACTAAATTTAATATCTCCAGCAGTGGTGTTATTTCCAGCAAATCCGATTTCTTTTTCATCAACATCCGAATTAGGGTCATATACATCATATGCCAATAGTGCTTTGAACCTAGTTTGTGCTATTTGTTGGGTTAACCAGAAATAGTAACCCTTAAAATTTCTCAAATATAAATTCCCGGCAGGCTGCGTGCTAAAACTTGTGCTTGCTGCAGGCCCAGTAATACTTGGAGATGAACTAACTCCAGGTTGTTTGCCATAAATATACTCTGTTTTTAAGGAAGTTGTGCCAAAAGGATTATCATATTCGACTTGAAAATTGACACCATAATAGTCTCTTCTCACTTGACTATTTTCGTTATCAGGAGAGGTGTTTATATTAAACCCACCTTCTTTTGCAGTGAAATATGTTTTGGTATTGCTACGTACAGTTCCTCTGTAAAAAGACCCACCAAAACCAATATGGAGTTTTTGATGAGCTAAGCTGTCAAATTTAAAATTTAAATTTCCAATGATATCTTTACCAGAATCGTAATCTTTAGCGCTTAAACCGCTTCCATTTACCATAGCCAATTCGAAGTTTAAAAATTTGACTACTTTTTTTGGACTAAAGCTAATCATCGCTCCTAAATCTCTTTCTCTAGGCATTAGGGTCTGAAAAACTCTGGCTCGTTCGGGGAAATCCCTATATCCAGAAGAATAAACAATAGAATAACCAAAGGGTCGGTTAAATAACCCAGCAGTAAATCGAAAAGTTGGGAGAGTAGGAGCGTGAAGTTGAATAAAAGCATCCATTAACCTAACTCCATCTTGGGTACCATCTAATTGGAAAACAATGCTGGAGAATTTATCTACACGATCTATTTTTAATCGCCCACGTCTAATCATAAATCGTTTATCTGAATTTTTGTCAAAATCGCCTCCCGACCAAGAGGATATACCTGCAGATTGGGCTTTTTGGAACTGCGTTTGTAAGTAACCAGTTATTTTAATGTCGTGTACATCATAAGATGAGG
>DATJDT010000319.1:0-3041 GCA_035497275.1 Pedobacter sp. | reverse complement strand
CTTATCGTCGTTTGCTAGGCTGTATAATAGAGATGTTCTTTTATTATCAGCTGCAAAACTGTCTCCCCATTCATTTGCCTTACCATCTATCCTAAGATTATTCGGTGCAGTTAAAGGAGTATTTTGGATATCAGGAGATTTCTGCGCCTTGAGTGTAATACTAAGTGAAAGTAATAGGGCAGCTAAATAAAATTTCGTCATCATTCGTTTAATTAAGTTCATATTTGTGTGGTTGTATCAAATAGACTAACAAAAACAACAATGGCTTAATGACGAGATAGAATTAAATAAATTTTAAAGCCATTTAATCGAAAAAAACCGGTTAAAATGGTAAAGAATGCTAATTAATCATTAAGTTGACTTAAAATATCACTAATTTGTTACTATTAACACCTGATAAATTTTCATAAAAAAAGGTCCCTTAACTTAAGTTAAGGGACCCTCGTTTAAAATATTTGGTATTAGTTTGCCCTGTTATAAGTTTCAGCTAATAGCAATGCATTATACGCGTTCACTATTCCACCGCTAACACAAATTTCCGAAAATGCAGAACGTACAGACTCGTCCTTTTCATTTTTATATTTTACTTTGTGATTAACTTTTGATACCGATTTTATAATGATATCTCTTACTTCTGAAGGTTTTAAATTTGGATAGTAACTTAAAATTAAAGCTGATAGCCCTGATACTACTGGAGCAGCCATACTTGTACCGTCATTTTCTTCATATTTAGAGTTTGGTACAGAAGAATTGATCATAAATCCTGGTGCAAAAACATCAACATTATATTTTCCGTAATTAGAGAAAGATGCTTTTAACTCGTCATCATCTCTATATGCGCTAGCACCAACCTCAATCCAATTTGAGGCATGAGGCAATTTAAATTTTGCAGTATCTACCACTTTAACTGGCAATCTTTCTCTATATGTTCGATCCCCATAGCCATATCCATAAGAACTAGGTTGGCTTTCTACTCTTTTTGGAGGTATAAATCCAAGCATCTCCTTTTTTGGATGAGCTTTTAAATAAGCCTCAGCTTCAGCACTTTCATAATATTTATTTGGATAATTCTCAACTTCATCATTATCACTATTGTCATTACCCGCTGCATGAACCAACAGCACTCCTTTTAACTCTGCATATTTAACTGCTTCATCTACGGCCTTTTTATCCCATTTAAAACCTTTACCAAAGCTCATATTAATAACGCGAGCACCATTATCAACAGCATAACGAATTCCGTTTGCTACATCTTTATCTCTCTCATCGCCTTGAGGTACCACTCTGATAGACATAATACTTACATTATTTGCTACCCCTAATATCCCGAGATCATTATTTCTATTTGCTCCAATAATACCAGACACATGTGTTCCATGCTCTGCATCAGGCCCTGTAACATCATTATTGCCGTAGTTGCGTTGATTAGAATTTGTATAATCATCACCAACCATCTCAGCTCTCTCATCAAATTTTTCATTGAGATTATAGCGTAGCATTACATCGAGTTCTTTATATCCCTTTTCTATCGAAATATAAAATTTCTCAATGCTACCTTCATCCTTAGAGCCTTTTCTAATAATTTTTACAATCTGTTCTTCCATTTCATCGTCAGGTTTATATCTTTCGATATCTTCTAAGGATGGGATTTTTTTCTTATTTGTAAATGCAACGGTGTCTAATACCTTCTTTATTGCAATATAAAAAGGAAAGGCTTGACTTGCTTCGTCAAATTTCTTTCCAAACTCAGTTTCTGCTCTTTTATAAATCCTAAATTCTGCTCTCTCTGCACTATCCAGCACTGTAGTCATGATAGTAGCTTTATATTTAGGCTTATATTTTTTCAAGATTCTAACCAATTCCATATTATCATAGGTTAGATTTCCCTTTTTTGAACCTATAAAATTCCAACCGTGAATATCATCAATATATCCGTTTCCATCATCGTCTATCCCATTATCAGGAATTTCCTTTTCATTGGTCCACAGTACATCTTTTAAATCTTCATGCTTAATATCTGTTCCCCCATCAATAACAGCGACTATTATTTTGGCTTTTGGTTTCTTATTGATTAGCAATTCATTGTAAGCTTTTTCAGTACTGATACCAAAATAACCACTTGTAGCAAGATCTAGATTAAACCAATTTTTTGGGAGTGTTACATTCTTATCTTGTGCAAAAGCATTTGTGCTTGCTGCGATCAGAAATGCGAGAAATATATAAATCTTAAGTTTCATATCAAATTGTGCTTAAAAATATAAACGTAATTTACAAAAATACGGTTTTAAAAACCGTGCTTTTAAAGTTACGTCGTTTTTAACAAAATTTAACATGCTTAAACCGAGTATAAACAAGAAAGCCCGATAGCAAATGCTACCGGGCTTCTTTTAAGATTTGGCGCCGACCTACTCTCCCACATGTTACTGCAGTACCATCGGCTCTGGCGGGCTTAACTTCTCTGTTCGGAATGGGAAGAGGTGGACACCGCCGATATAGGCACCTAAATATTTTTAATGTTGGCAGTTAGCCTTTAGCAGTTAGCAGTTAGACGAATTTATCCAAATACCATGTACTAAATACTATGTACCCAACAATTGACATATTATTGAAAGAAGTTAAGTTGGGAAGAACAAACAACAGTCTATTGCTCTTGAAAGCTTCGGGTTATTAGTAATACTCGACTGTGCTGTCGCCAGCTTTACATCTATATCCTATCAACGTAGTAGTCTTCTACGGCCCTATATGGAATTCTCATCTCGTGGCTAGTTTCGCACTTAGATGCTTTCAGCGCTTATCTATTCCCAGCGTAGCTACTCTGCAATGCCCCTGGCGGAACAACAGATTCACTAGAGGCTAGTCCAACCCGGTCCTCTCGTACTAAGGTCAGCCCCACTCAAAATTCCTACGCCCACAACAGATAGGGACCGAACTGTCTCGCGACGTTCTGAACCCAGCTCGCGTGCCACTTTAATCGGCGAACAGCCGAACCCTTGGGACCTTCTCCAGCCCCAGGATGTGACGAGCCGACATCGAGGTGCCAA
>DATJDT010000318.1:0-1536 GCA_035497275.1 Pedobacter sp. | reverse complement strand
GACTGCGCAATGACGCCCCTGATAAATCCGTGCCGATTGGTAATATTATAGTTTGACTCTTTGAGATAATATTATAGGTTAATCCTTTAAATTAAATAAAGTCTTTACTTCGTCTAAGCTTTTGTTTTTCAAGTTAGCTGTAATTTGAAGACCTGCCGGAACTAATACGTAACGAATTTTATAAGTTCCATTATCAGGTGTGTTATTCAATGCCGCTGGAAGTGCAGTATTATTTGTACCAGTAACAACAAAATCGAAAGAATTGGTATTTCTTTGGCTATACATACTTACATCAAAAAGATAGGGCGATGAAGGCACTGGATAAGAAAAAGCACCGTTGGCAAAAAACACCAATAAAATACCACCCTTATCAAGCATAGCATCTAAGTCCGCGTAGCCAACTGCATTCAGTACTGGATTTGGAATAGGATAATGTGCAAATCTAGTAATAATTGATGGATTAGGTTCCCAAGGTTTTAAGTTCATCCAAGTAGTGGCCACCACATTTGCTGTGCCACGCAAATTAATTGCGGTACCCCAAGCTCCAGCCGTTTTTGGGCCATATAGATCAGCGGTTGTTTTATTTAAAAAATAATCACCATTTACACCAATAGCCGCCGTTGGAGCAACTGTGCCATTTAAAATGGTCGAACCATTTGCGCCTATTTGACCTGCATCTCCCTTTAAGCTAAGCGATAAGCCCCAACCCGCAGTAGTTTTCGGTCCATATAAATTACTGGTGCTTTTGTCTAAATACATGTCGCCATTATTTCCAGTTGTTGAAGCTGGCGCTCCAGTACCTGCAATAATTACAGCTCCATCTTTGCCTGGAATACCCTGGGTACCAGTTGCACCGGGAGCACCCGGAGCCCCATTTGCACCAGTCGCACCTGTGTCTCCTTTTGGACCAACTGCGCCATCTTTACCACAAGAGGTGATCATTGTTCCTACTAATAAAATGCTTAAAACTTTAAGCATTAAATGGTTTAATTTCTTTTTCATAGATAAATTTCGTTTGAGACTTAAAGTTAATTTAGTACAGGATTTGGCGTTAAAATAATCGATGAGTGTGATTAAATAATCGATGAATGGTTTTTTTTAATCCCATGTAGGGGTATAGCTTCATTTTGTTGTCTCATTTTAAAATCAGACATAAATGAAACTTTTAACCTCAAGAATTTCCCTTTTAAAAGCAATCGTAGTTGCTTTATTGTTATTAACCAGCTTCCATGTTTTTGCACAGGCTCCAGGCAAAATCCATGTAGGCTTTATCTATCCTTTAAGTTCAAATGGTACACATGCACCATTAGATACCAATAATTTCTCTATCCATTTAATTGCAGGTGTTTCTGCTGCCGAAAAAGGTTTAACCTTTGCTGGACTTAGCAATTTTATACGAACAGATGCAGTTGGTAGTCAGTTTGCCGGTTTCTCGAACCATATAGGGGGCAAAGCAGAAGGTACACAGTTTGCTGGGTTTGCCAATACTTATGGAGGTGGTAAAGGAGCGGCCTTTGCTGGTTTTGCCAATATTGC
>DATJDT010000317.1:0-3125 GCA_035497275.1 Pedobacter sp. | reverse complement strand
GTTGTTGCTGACAGCCAAAAGCAAATAGTAATGGGCAGAATAGGGCTGTGTAAAGAAGATGTTTAGTTTTCATTTTTGTCGTTTAGTTAATTAATATAAGAAAAGATGTTTTGATAACTACTTTTCCATAAAAAATGTTAGGTGATGATTGGTTAATGATAAACCGCCCGAACAAAATTTTGTTTCCTGATTTAACTATTTTTTAAACTTTGGCTTTTGTAATTCAAAAATTAACATGCTAAGTACTGAAGTTAGAAAACGCAAACGTTTGTGTGGAATTAAGTAATCTAAAAGAGAATTTGTTTAACTATTTTGGTATAGTTGAAAAATTCGAATGAGTTAAGCTAAATCAAACACGATAAAATGAAACTATTTGTTACACTAACATTATTGGCCACTGGATTAACCACCTTTGCTCAAGACGTTATGAAAAGCCCTGAGGCGGTCATCATCAGCCCTGCAACACCATTGTCAAAAAATGACACTGCTTTTAGGAAGGCAATTGCAAAATGGAGCGATGAAATATTAAAAAGTACTGATTACAAGAACATTAAATTGCAACCTTCCTCTACTACTTTTCCAGGTGCGGTAAAATCAGGCTATCAATTTATAAATAAAACTGTAAACATAACCCATACAAAAATTGCAGATAACTTAGTACCCATAGTTGCCACCTTAGGTTATTCTGGTTACGACAATGCTACGATGTACAGTACTGGTTTGTATGCTATGGCTGGCGAATATATTGAAATAGAGGTACCTAAAAATGCTGATATAAAAGATGTAGAAGTGCAAATAGGTGCCCATAGTGATCGATTAAATACTTGGGTTGCCGGTAAGGAAGATTGGCGCAGGATGCCTATTATCACCAAAAGACAAAAGTTGGATATCGGCAAAAATAGATTGGCATCGCCATTTGGAGGATTAATTTATATCAATGTAAAGCCAAAAGGTGAAAGTAGAACAATTGATTTTAAGATTAGCCATGCAATTGAGGCGCCACTTTTTGTGTTAGGTAAATCATCAAAACGTGATTGGGAAGATCAATTGAAAAATAATAAAGCTCCTTGGGGTGAAATGGCCACTGAGAATGTAATTTTAACGCTGCCAGACAGTGTTTTGCAAACCATTAAAAATCCTGAGGAAGTACTTAAGCTATGGGACTTGGTTGTGCTCGGAGAATTAGATCTTGCAAATATGCCAGCCCCGTTTTATCGCCCTCAGCGGATGGTTCCGGATGAGCATATTGGTGGTGGTTATATGCATAGCGGTTATCCAATCATGATCCATCATTCGCCAAGTAGAAAAATGTTGTCTAACGAAATAATGGCTAACCCAGAATTACTAATGAAACCTAGTAAGGGCGGTGCAAATTGGGGCTTCTTTCATGAAATTGGACATAATATGCAAAATTTGAATTGGGTGTTTGGTGGAACTACAGAAGTAAGCAATAATTTCTTTTCGCTTTACATGTTCGATAGATTAATTGGTGGAAGAGATGATGCGCATACAGGCGTTTCAAATGCGAATACGCAAAAGATGATGAAAAAATATTTCGCCGAAGGACCTAGTTATGAAAAATGGAAAAATGACCCTTTTCTTGGATTAATAATGTTTCGTCAGATGCAAGAGGGTTTTGGATGGGAAAGTTTTAAATCCTTTTTCAAAGAATATCAGCTAATAGGCTCGAGTATTGGAAGGCTTAATGATCAGAAAAAGCGTGACCTTTGGGTTAAAACCTATTCGGATATTGTAAAACGAAATCTAGCTCCTTTTTGGGAAACTTGGGGTATTCCAATTAGTGATGATGTTGAAAAGGAACTAGCTAAATATCCGTCATGGAAACCATTTAACTTTCCACCAGAGAATTAATATTGAGCCATGAAAAAATTAATCGCTATTTTACTAATTGCTTTTGTTTGCCAAATCAGTTATGGCCAGGATTTATCAAAGGCTAACTTAAATTTTGATAAACTCGCTAGTAGGTGGGACGAGGCTATGCCATTGGGAAATGGGATGCTTGGCGCACTGGTTTGGGGTAAGGCAGATAAGTTAAGATTATCATTAGACCGTGCCGACTTATGGGATGAACGAAAAGCTATGCCAGATTTAAATACCTATAATTTTAAATGGGTCCAAAATCAAGTGGCCAAAAATGAATATGGTATAGTTCAACAAAAATTAGATAATCCTTATAATCAAACTTATCCAACAAAATTGCCAGCAGGTGCAATGGAGTTTAATATCTCATCTTTCGGAAAGGTTATTTCCAACGTTTTGGATATCAAAACAGCTATTAATACCGTTAAATTTGAAGACGGTACTGTTTTTAAGTGCTATATTCATGCCACTCAAAATGAAGGCGTATTTACATTTGAAAATCTGAAAAACCAATCAACTCTGCCCGAGCTGATAGTACATAACTATGCAGGTAACGTAGAAACTGCCAACGATAATAGTCATGCTGGAGCAGGTTTGCAAAAACTAGGTTATGTAAAAGGCAATGTAGTAAAGACTGAAAATGCTATCCGTTATAAGCAACCAATTTATGATGGAAGGTATTATGAGATATTAATTAAATGGAAAAAATCTGGAAACAGCATTAGGGGTACCTGGACAGTCAGTAATAATCAGCCAGCAGTTTTACCAGCGGTAGGCTTAACCCAACAAAGTGCGTTATTGAAAAGTCATACTCAATGGTGGAATAATTTCTGGAGCAAATCTTCTATTGTTATTCCTGATGAGCTGGTTCAAAAACAATATTACCTAGAACAATACAAGTTAGGCTCTGTGGCAAGAAAAGGTGCTCCAGCTATTACTTTGCAGGCAGTTTGGACAGCAGATAATGGCAGTCTGCCCCCGTGGAAGGGTGATTTTCATAATGATTTAAATACGCAATTAAGTTATTGGCCAACTTACACATCAAACCACTTAACAGAAGGTAAAACTTTTACCGATTGGCTTTGGAAAGTGAAAGGCGAAAGTGAGCGGTATACAAAAGCTTATTTTGGTGTAAAAGGGTTGAACATTCCAGGAGTTGTTACTTTAAATGGTTTTCCTATGGGCGGATGGATTCAATATGCAATGAGTCCAACTGTGGGTGCTTGGTGCTCGCAACATTTTTA
>DATJDT010000316.1:0-5195 GCA_035497275.1 Pedobacter sp. | reverse complement strand
CACAGCAAATACCTTTGCATTTATTTAAATTGCACACAAAGCTTTCGCTAATTACATCCTGATGTACTAAGGTGTTTTGAACTTCAATCACAAGTGCAAAATTAAGTTTTTAGAAAGGAATTACCTAATCTTAGTTCAGGCTCTGGTCCAAACCCCTTAACCTTTCCCTATCGGATACTTCAGCCCTGCTGCCGATTTGATTTCCATGGTAACGGAGCCAACTAAGATCTCTACCTCGGCCTTTACAGGCACCCTGTTCCCATCATCGGTAATCCAGAGATATAACCTGCTATCTTTTTTAAAGATACGGCCAGGCTTAATTGATGGACTAAATTTAAGGCATCTTATATTCCCCAATTTACTCTTAACCATTTCCTTGCCGATATATTCGATTTCCAAGGCCGAGATTTCATCCCCCAAGAAATAATTAAGCTTAAACTTATCGCCTACCTTTAATTTGGTCATGTCTAAACTTCTCGAAAAATAATAAGCCGAAACAAGATCGAAGGTTTGTGTAGTTGGCGTAGTAAAAGTTCCCCTATTAGCCACCACCTTCTTGGTATCCTGATAAAACCTAGCTTTATCCTGGCGACGGTAATTAGCCTCCCTGATATTTTCTTGATAGAAATAAGGCGTTAAATCTGTTTTATCGATGTATGAATCGTAATGATCCCTAATTTTATAAAAGATATCAAAAGTACCTGAGGTCTGCGCATCAACTACCAGCTTATAGGTAGGTTTATTATCGAACTTTAAATCAGATGCCTGTACTTTAATGGTCGCTTCAGCAGCAGTGATAAATCCATATTTCAATTTATATTGCAGCACTTCCCCCTCCATAAAGATGGGATCCTTTTTTAAAGGCAATTCTTGGGCAAAACTAACGAAGCTAACCAGGCTCAGCATTAGTGCAATCATTTGTGGTTTCATAAGAAAAAGCTATGCAAAAAGTAATCCAAGTTTTTATATAGTATTTAGTATATAGTACTTAGTACTTAGACAGGGCGCAAAAAAAGACTAAATCTTCACGTAGCTTCTAAGCATCCAATCAGGGTACTAACAACTATATACTAAGTACTAAACACTATATCTTTGGCACGTAATTTCTAAGCATCCAATCAGGATACCAACGACTATATACTAAGTACTATATACCACTAACTCTTCTTCTTATAAATTGGCACTGTTGAACAAGGTTCTCCATACATTAGGCTTTTTACCACTGGAGTAAGCATTGCAGTAATCTCTACATAGGCCGAAACGGGCACGGCAATATCGGCACAGCCTTTAATCACTACACGCTGATCTGCAAAAGCATTCACATCTATCTTAGCAAGCACTTTGGCATACATCACCGCTTCTAGCGTTTCTAAGCTACCAAATACGATTTCGTTAGCATAAGGTTCCATTTTGTTAGCTAGCAGCATATAGGCCCAAGTTGGCACAATTGCATCCGCGCTGCAGATGATCGCGATATTCTTATCTTGGTATTGTTCCCAATTGTGTTCTTTAATAAAAGCCCTAAAGTCTTGCTCCTTTAAAATTAATCCATGAAATAGATTGTCTTTAATATCATACACTAATCGTTCTCCATGGTGGAAATACTCTTCAAGGTTTAAGGTAACCAAGCCGCTATTTGCTACTTTATTGATGATGTTTTCTTGAATTTCCATGATTAAAGCAATTTAAACACAAATTTAAACAATTAAACTGAGGATATAATTTTGAATGGTTATAGAAACGTCATATCAAAAAAAAGGTAATGAACCTAATCATTACCTTTTTATTTGTTGATAATTGACTTACGAAGTTTAATAGGCAAGTCGCTTTATATTGACTTACGAAGTTAATAGGCAAGTTGCTTTATATTGACTTACGAAGTTTAATAGGCAAGTCGCTTTATAACTTCGTAAGTCTTTTCCTAATAGAACTTAACTCTATTATCTGTAATCTCAGCTTTATCTTGTAATGCTTGGAAAGCAGCACCCAACGAACGTTGCGCAATACCTTCCATCATCGTTTGTTTTTGTTTGAATGTATTTGCCAATGGCGCTGGATTAACCAAAGCATCAAGTACAAAAGCATAAACACCTTTTGAACCTTCAATAGCTTTAGATAATTTGCCTACTTGTGAACCAAATACAGCACCAATTACTTTGTTCTCTTGTGATACACCAGGAATTACTGGGTTTGCAAACACAATATTTTGAAGTGGAGTAACAGTTGCACCTAACTTCTGAGCTACCTGCTCCAAGCTACTTGCACCTGCCAATGCTTTGTTCATTTTCTCTGCTAAGATAGTACCTTTCTTTGCGGTAATTACTGCTTGCTCAATCTGTTTTTTAACATCAGCTAAAGCTAACTGACCTTTAGGTTGAACACTTGTTAAACGTGCTACTACAAAACCATTGTCCATTTTGAATACTTCTGGAAGCACTTCGCCCTTATCAGCAGCCCAAGCAGCTTTGATTATCTCACGTGGGTTTTCCAAGCCTGGAGCATATCCCTGTGAAGCGGTTAATCTATCAGCAACGCCAACTGTATAACCTTGTTTTTTAGCTATCGCACTAAAGTTATCGGCTTTTACTTCGCTTAAGAAAGCAGTAGCTTTTTTATAAGCGATATCTCTTGTTTTTGAACTTGGAATTAAAGTTTTCTCAATGTAAGCTAATTTAGCAACTTTAGATGAACCTACTTGTTTTTGAATGTTAAGTAAGTGAATACCGAATTGAGACTTAACGATTGTGTAATCGCCTGGTTTACCATTAAATGACGCGTTATCAAATTCTGGAACCATTGCACCACGACCAAATGTACCTAAATCGCCACCTGAATCTTTAGAACCATCAACGCTGTATATTTTAGCTAAAGCAGCAAAATCGCCACCTTTTAAAACCATCGTTTTTAATGAATCGGCTAATTTCATTGCATTTGCCTCGCCACCAACTTTAGTTGGATCAATTAAGATATGTCTGGCTTTTACCGAATCTGGTGAGAAACGGGTATCAACAACTTTAATTAATTTGTAAGAATTACCCGAGAACTTTGGTCCGTAGTAACTTCCTGCTGGGTAGTTGAAGATTACTGAATCTACAGCAGGGTCTAACTTACCTTTAGCAATATAGCTATATGGAATTTTAACATCAGAGTTAGTAGCTGAAAACAATGAATCGTTAGGAGCATTTTTGAAATCAGCAGCTAATTTTTCGATCTGTGTTTTAATTGCCGCCGAATCTGCAGCTGTTGGAAGAATGCTAAAATTAACATACTCTAAGCCACGTGTTTCAGCTTGATTCTTGAATGCAGCTTTATGCTCATCATAATAAGCTTGGTAATCAGCATCAGTTAATTTAACAGTAGCATCTAAAATAGAACTGTAATCTAAATTTACATATTTAAAGTTTGCCAATTTATTACGGTTGTTATATTCATCCGTTGCCTCAAGTGAGCTTACATAAACCGAATTACGGATTAGGTTAGCGTACTTTTGTTGTAAAGCTTGTTTTTCTATCTCAGCTTGCAATAAATCCCATTGCTCTCTTAGCTTAGGATCTTTGTCTTGTGCTTTTAAAGAACTGATAACCGCAGTACGGTCTAGCTGACCTGTTTGTTGGTTACCGAAATATTGCATGATCAGTGGACTAGGGTTTTTGCCCTGTAATAAATCAAATAATTCATCGCTCGAAATGGTTAAACCTAAACGTGCATATTCTTTGCCCAAAAGAACGCTGGCAACTTCTGCCTGCCAAGCATTGTCTACAGCCATAGCTTGCATTTGTGGATTTACTGCACCACCATATTGTTGTTTGAATTGAGCAACACTTTGATCCACTTTTGGTCCAAATTGTTCAATGCTCACATCTTCTCCATCAATTGACCCAACTACCCTTTGTGAGGCTGCCCAAAACGGCTTACCAGTGTTTACTAAATCGCCAACTATAAATGCAATAATTGCAAAAGCAATCGCACCAACTAATACATAGCCTGCTCGGTTGCGCAAAAATGTCATTAATCCCATATTATTTATACTTTATTATTTTTTTTTAGAGGGCGCAAGATACAAATTTGCAGGTAAATAGAAAATATTTTAAAAAATTGTCTGTTAAGGTTTGAAATCGTTCTTAACATAACCTTCTGCAGTAGCAGTATTTATCTTATAACTGCTAAAATCTTGCGGTGCCGAAAACGCGGAACCTGTTAAAACATCACCTCCTTTGGTAACTACCGTACCATAAGGCGACGAATACATTTTCAAGTTTTCATCCCAGGTTAATTCTTCGGTGGTAAAGGTCATTTTATCATTTACAACCACCACATTTTTCCTGAATATGGTAGTGCGCTTGGTTTCGTCATTGATGCAATAGTTAGACGTAATCGTTCCTGTTACCTGTAAATAAGCATCATAAAATTCTAATTTTACCCCTTTAGGCATTTCGTTGTAAATAGCTCCCTCTGAAGGTTTAACCTTATCGTAAATAGGAGCATAGCCTTTTGCCTTCACAACCGCCGAATCGCTATAGGTTACTTCCATACCATAGGTACGATCCTTGGTTAAGGTAATCTTCTTAGAAGAAATTGCAGCAGCATTTTTAAGATCGTCCTCTGTACAAGAACAAATACATAAGATGGATATGGCTAAAAAACCTATTTTTAGACCGTTCTTAAACATTAATCGAATTTAAATCTGCGGAACCATGAACTATCATTCAGCGTAAATCCTAGATGAAAAGTAACATATCTTTCTTGTAATAAACCATTGCTAAGTGAGCCACGTTTACCAAATTCGGCTGCAACATTAGCTTTATACAGAGTCCCTCTAGTGAACGAACTTAAAGGTAAGCCTAATCCCATGGTAATGGCCATTTGCTTCACATCTTGGTTATTCATCTGAATATAGGTTTTATCATAGCTAAAACCTAAACGGTATTCTACTCTTTTAAAGTAGTTGTTGATCGAACTAAAGTCGGGCGTTATTTGTCCCCCAACAGAAAAACCATAAGTATCTTGCAGGTTCTGATTTACATTATCGATTGATAGGTTAGACCATTTTCCCATTCTATAATCGACACCAATTAACCAGTTATCATTTTTTTGAATGGCAATACCAAAGTTATGTACCAAAGGAAGTTTTAAATTTGTTTTACCATTTTCGGTTGTAAACAAAGTATCTGCCGCTGGGTTTTCTCCTCCGGTTG
>DATJDT010000315.1:0-2207 GCA_035497275.1 Pedobacter sp. | reverse complement strand
CACCATACTTAAACAGAGATCCTCGTTTTTACCTTACTATATTCCACAACGACTTCAAATGGTTGAATAGAAATATCGAAACCTTTGAAGGCGGAAGAGATAAACCTGGCGGCATTGTTACCCAAACAAAGACAGGTTATTACATGCGTAAATTCATGGCCGATTTTACATCGGCAAGTGTTTTCAGTAATCAGACTCATAATTTCCCTTTGTTTAGATATGCTGAAATCCTCTTAAATTTTGCTGAAGCCCGTAATGAGTTTTCTGGACCAGATTCAGACGTTTATAAAGCCATTGAAGATATTAGAAAGCGAGCCGGACTTTCTCCATTTACGCTTCCATTAGGGTTAACTCAAGCTCAGATGCGCGAAGTTATTAGACACGAGCGACGAGTTGAAATGGCTTTCGAAGAGCAAAGATTTTGGGATATAAGGAGATGGAAAATAGCTGAAAGTGTGTTAAATGGAAGTTTACATGGAATGAAAATCACCAAAACAGGTACAACATACACCTACGACCGCATTCCAGCAACAAATGTAAGCTTTGAAGCACCTAAAATGTATAGCTATCCAATTCCTTACGACGAATTAACGAAAAACAATAAGTTAACCCAAAATCAAGGTTGGTAATCAATTAATCTTATATAGAAATTTTATGAAGAAATTATTCATATTAATAATAATCGCTTGTATAACTCCAGACTTGTTATTTGCTCAAAGCAGAACAATTAGCGGCGTTATCAAAGATAGTAGTGGGTCCTTACCTGGTGCTACGGTTTTAGAAAAGGGACTCAACAATAATGGAACTTCGGCCGATGCCGACGGAAAATTTACTTTTCAATTAAAAGGCACAGCTAATATTATCATCGTAAAAAGCATTGGCTATTTAACTCGAGAAATAAATGTATCAAACAAAAATAATATAGAAATTATATTAACTGTAGATGCTAAAGGCTTAGAAGAAGTAATGATTGTAGGCTATGGTACACAAAAGAAAATTACAAACACAGGGGCTATTAGTTCTATTAACGCCAATGAAATTAGATCTAATCCCACAGCCAGTGTTCAAAATACCTTAGCAGGTCGATTACCTGGCTTTACTTCTCAACAAAGAAGTGGACAACCTGGGAAGGATGGCGCCGATTTTTTTATTCGTGGTAGGAGTAGTTATGTAGGTAATCAACGTCCACTAGTAATTGTAGATGATATTGAATTCGACTATTCAGAAGTTGCTCAATTGGACCCTAATGAAATTGAAAATATTTCAATCTTAAAAGACGCCTCCACCACCGCTATTTACGGTGTAAAGGGAGCAAACGGTGTATTGGTTATTACCACCAAAAGAGGGAAAGCTGGAAAGCCGACCATAAACTTTAAATCGGAATACGGATTAAGCGGCAATACTTATAAAACCGAATTTTTAGATTCCTATAATGCTGCCGTATTAACCAATACAGGTTATAAAAACGCAGGCGAAGCAGAACCTTATACCGCAGAAGACCTCGCGTTGTTTAAGGATGGAACTGATCCATATGGGCATCCAAATAACGATTGGTTTAATATTTTATTCAATAATTACTCTAAACAAGTTCGCAATAATCTCGATATATCGGGTGGAACGGAAAGCGTCAAATATTTTGTGTCTTTAGGCCAAATTTGGCAGAACGGGATGCTCAAAAATTTCAGTCAAAAAAGCGAATTCAATAATAATTTTTATTATAAACGTTACAACTTCAGGTCGAATCTGGACATTCAAGCAACTAAAACCTTATCATTTAGGGTAGATATGAATGGTAGGTTTGGTGAGACAAATGATCCCATTACCTATAGTCCTGAGGGTGCTGGGATATTTAGGGAAATTTATAGCTATAACTTCCTTCCCCCTTTTGCTTATTCCTTATTTAATCCCGATGGTAGCTATGGCTATAACCCTAAGTTAAATACTACAAATATAGTAGGAAGGCTTGCAACACAAGGGTATACGAGAAGTTATGCAAACAACCTAAACATAACTTTAGCTGGAACACAATCATTAAATTTTTTAACTAAAGGATTAAATGCTAAAGTATTAGTCTCTTATGCTAGCTCTCAAGACAATACGAGGGGCTTGGTTAGATCGGGAACTACCAATTCGTTTCCTCAATATTTTTACGATGTAAAAACTGGAACTTATACGCCAAAAGACCCTAATTTGTATCGTTTGCCACC
>DATJDT010000314.1:0-6971 GCA_035497275.1 Pedobacter sp. | reverse complement strand
TCATTTTTCGTGTAGCAGCGTTGAATAATTTAGTTGGAATGGTTTTCGTAATTGGATCATAGCGTTTTGCCTTCCAACCCGAAACCAAGTCATAGTTTTCTTCTTTAATGCGTCTGTAAAGTTCAGGTATTTCATCTGGACTATCTTGTAAATCGGCATCCATGGTAATTACCACGTCTCCCTGAACAGCGTCAAAACCTACATTTAAGGCAGCAGACTTACCATAATTTCTTCTGAATTTAATCCCTTTAACGGCACTATATGTTTCCCTTAACTTTGTAATCACCTCCCAAGAAGCATCATTACTTCCATCGTCAACGAACACAACTTCGTAAGAAAATTTATTTGCCAACATTACCTTATCAATCCAAGCCATTAACTCGGGCAATGATTCTTCTTCGTTATATAAAGGTACTACAATTGATATATCCATTTATTTAGTATTATCGTCTTTGCGATGAGGAACGACAAAGCAATCTCAAATGTAGATTGCCACTCGCTTGGCTCTTCCCGCCCTTCGTTCGCAATGACGCATTATTAGAAACGTGCAAATTTCATCAATTATTTTGACAAAACTTGCACGTTAAAAATTTATGTTAATCAAATATTATGCTGGGTCCTCCAAATGCAATGGACGGTCCTTTTTAAGAAAGGCTGCGATAATTAAGCTAATCAACAATCCCACAATCGCATACATGATCGCTGCTCCGAAAGCTGTGAAATAAATCATGTAATCAGCCATCATCTCTATGCCTTTAATTTTCTGTTCATCTCCATTTGCATTGCTAATCGCAGTATCTATCATCTGTTGCAAACCTGCAGGATCTATAAATTTGTAATAGATAAACATTAATATTCCAATAAATAGCCCCGCATAAGCAGCTACTTTAAAGCCAGTTGAAAATGCTCTTCCAAATGACATATACCCACCCAGATCATCTTTGTGTTTCTTTTGTGCATAAAAAATTGCATAAACATAAGTAACCCATGACAATAAAACTACGAGCACTGTTTGATACCAAGGCACATCGGTAGCTTGGGCATCAATTTTTAAAATTCTCATCACCACCGTTAAAACAATGATGTAGATTGCAAAACTAATGGCAACCTGAAATGCCAATTTATTAGGCTTGATTTGTTCTTCTGCTAATTGTTGTTCCATTTTTATAGTTGGTTTAGGGTCTAATTTTATTAAAATTAGCAATTAAAGTGTATACTGCAACATCAAAATTCTTATTGTTACTAAACTTTACTAATTCCAATTGTACTCCTTCACTCAAGTTAGGCTGCAAGAAAAACGTCATAAAAGGAACAAATAGTTCTTCCATTTCTTCACTTAGCTCTAACAAGCCTGCATTACTACATATATCTTCCACACTGCTTTCAGCCAATTGCTGATTACTGATCAAATCTTCATAGATATGAAACTCATCTTGGAACTCATCCTCTTCAACTAACAGAAATTCCTTTAAGAAATCTTCTAATCCAGGTTTAATCTCCTCGTCATGGCATTCATTAATATATAATAATAAATTTAGTAACTCAGTTCCTCTTTCTATTGTTTCTTCCTCAATATCTGCCCATTCTTTGGAGTCGAGATAATCTTCTTCCAACTTATTAACATCGCTGGTAAAGAAATTGATCATCAATAAATCAAAATAAACCTCTCTCAGTTCATCAAAAGCAGGCTGCTCATCAAAAACCTCATCAAACTCTGCAACTTTCTCCAAAAAGTTCATGTCCTTTCCAAAAACTTCAACTAATCGCTGCTCAATCGCTATCGAGTCTATTCCTTTTGCTTCTGCAAACTTATCAAGTGAAGCAATTAATGCTTGTTCTACGCTACTATTCATACTTTTGAAATTGATTATTGTTATATACCAATTGTACTTTCCCTTTTAAATTTTTACCCAGTAGAGGCGAATTATTTGATTTAGATGCGTTTGTGCTAGCATTAAACAACCACTCTTGCGTTGGCTGGTATGCTGTTAAGTTCGCTACTTCACCAATATTAATAGACGGAACCTTCAATCCTAATAATTTTCTTGGATTAATAGCTAATTTCTCTGCAATCACGCTATAACTTAATCCAGCTTCCAATAATAATGGCAAAGCTGTTTGTAAGGCTATAATTCCATAAGATGCCAGTTCAAACTCTACATCTTTAAACTCTATTTCATGTGGCCGATGTTGTGTACAAATCGCATCAATAGTACCGTCTTTTAAGCCTGCGATTAACGCTTTAACATCACTTTTACCTCTTAAGGGCGGCTTTACCTTATAGTTGCTATCAAAATCATTCAGCAGATCTTCGGTCATGCTTAACTGATGCGCGGCCACGTCACAAGTTATCTTAACACCTTCTTTTTTTGCACCTTTAATTAAAGCAACCGAGCCAGCCGTAGAAATTGTACTGATATGAATTGGCGCTTGGTGGTACTTTGCTAAATAAATGTCTCTGGCAATGTGCATTTCTTCGGCTAATGAAGGCAAACCTTTCATCCCTAAAAGAATACTATTTTCGCTTTCGTTAATTTGTGCTTTACCGGCAATTGATTTATTTTCTGGATATACCATCAATAGGGCATCAAATCCTTGCGCATACTGTAATGCCCTGCTCATAAATCCATCATCGCTAATAGGATGATCCCCATCAGAAAAAGCAATTGCGCCGGCGCTTTTCATATCAAATAATTCTGCCAATTCTTTTCCTCCCAGATCATTGCTGATCGCTCCGATTGGAAATACATCAACTAAATTATTTTTAGCCTTATTTAAGATATAGGCTACTTGCCCTTTTGATTGTACAACTGGTTTTGTTTGCGGTAATACAGCCAATCCTGTAAATCCGCCAGCTTTTGCTGTAGCAGTTAGCGTTTCTAGGTCCTCTTTTGTTTCCAAACCAGGATCGCCAACCATACAATTTAAATCAAAAAAACCTGGAGATATGACTGCTCCATCTGCAATGAAAACTTGATCTTCTTTTGCAGGACTTAACTGCTTTGCTATCGCAGTTATCTTTCCCTGTTCAATTCGTATATCGCAAGTTTGACCGTTAAACTCACTATTTGAATCTGCAATTGTTATTCCCTTGATAAAGAGGTTCATGAATTTGAATGATGTTTTATATGATAAAATCTGACCAGTAGTATTTCAATCGCTAAAAAAATAACGCTCAAAATTAGGCAAAGTTTCCATAACTCTGTCCCATTATTTTTTGCGGAAACCATAGTTCCAATAGAATCTGTTGTGGGATCAAGCAAACTTACCTGATCCTTATTTATTATTTTATTTAAATCTGAGGGCTCATCATAATGCATATCAGATTCTATTCGATTATCGTTAAAAGCCATAACTGAAATTAGGGAATCGGTTTGTTTTAAATCATAAAAGCCCGATTTCTTCACCTGATCTGCAGTATACAAAAGCGTCTTCCCACTACTTTGCCTTACCTCTGGAATTACCTCGAAATTATCAGCCACTAATTTTAATGATTGATCTTTGTATAAATTAATCTTATTACTTTCTAAAACATTATCCTTCATCACAACATAGTAAAGAGGCTGCTCTCTTGCACTTGCAAAGGCTATTTTATACATTAAAGGTACAAAAACTGGATGTTCGGCTAAATTACCATTTTCGGCACCTAGTCCCGTTGCAGCTAAATAAACTTGTCCGCTTTTTTGAGGATAACGCGCAAAAAACAAGGTATTAGCAGGCAGCTGCAATAAATTCTCCTTGTTAAGCGTATTGTTTTCTGTAAACCTAAAATAGCGTTTTACCTCAGGTAGGTCTAATTTTTGGGGCAGGCTTTCAAACACATCTTTAAATAAAGAATTTTTAAGTTCTATCGCACTAACCTTATTCGGTTTCTCTACTAACTCGGCAACTGCCGGAAGATTTAAACCTGTTAAAAACGGAGTATATACTTCTTTGCCAGTACTCAAATTAGGAAAAACAACAACAGACCCACCGTTTTCGATATATAACTTAAGTGCAGCCGCAAGACCGCTCGATGGGTTGGCTAATTCATTGAGTACAATTAAGCTATAATTAGTTAATGTTGAATAATTAATATTATTTTCTGATAATTCTGTAAGCTTAAAATATGGGTCGGCGTTAAAAAGCGCTCTGATATACTTATGGCTATTAGCTCCATTTATACTCAATACTTTTTGATCAATGCTTACTTTAAAGCTAAAATTAAGATCATCATCAAATGTTAAAGGAAAATCTTTAATGATAATTTCTCCCTTTTGCCACCCTAAATTTAATCCGCTAAAAGATAAGGTATCACTTTCGGTGCTTCCTGCTTTAATTGTTAAACTGCTAATTGCTTTTTGTTGACCATTGATCAATAATTTAACGGGAATATTCTTTGCCTCTTCATCCCCGTAGTTCTTCAGCCTTACTACAATTTTTTCAGCTCCCCTAAGCTGATGCACGGGCGACAACAACCAGGCACTATCAACAGCTACATTAGGTAAATGATTTGACTTCAATTTAATTAATGAAATGGCCGTATTTTTTTCAGCCACAATGGGAACTTCACCAGCAAAACCTTTCTGGAAATCTGAAATGATATAACTAAAACGATTACTTGATCCTGTAAAAATACTTTGTTGGCGATTAATAACCTGCTGCAATTGCCTGCTTGCTGCAGAGATTTTCACCTCATCAATGGCTTGTATAATTTCATCCGCATTGAGTAATCGCTGATGCCTCCCTTCAAAGTCGTTAGTCAATAGCTGAAACCTATCATTAAGTGGAAATGCCTTCACAATCTCTTTTGCTTTCCTTTTGGCTTCATCTAATAAATTACCTTCTTTATTTACAGCCTCCATGCTGTAAGAGTTATCCATGTAAATACTTACGATGTTACCCTTACCTTGATCATGTTTTGCGCCAGAAGGAATAAAAGGGCGTGAAAAGGCAAATACCAAAAACGTAATCGCCAATATTCTACTTATCAAGATGAGTAGGTTTTTTAGTCTTTCTTGAGAAGAATTCTGCTCTTTAATTTCTTTCAAAAAAGCAACATTGCTGAAATATACTTTTTTAAATTTCCTGAAATTAAATAGGTGTATTATGACCGGAATTGCGATCGTAAAAAGCGCGAAAAGAAAGCCTGGATACAGGAAATTCATTAAAAATCAAAGATAGAAAAAAATTGGGGATTAACGAATTGACTTATGAAGTTTGAATAGCAACTATTTTAGCAATTCCCTTTCAAGCAACATTTCGATAGCAGTAGCATCTCCTACCGCCTTAACCATTAATCCTTCCTTATTAATTAAAAAATGGTGAGGATAAGAAGATACTTTTAACTGATCACTCATATACTTATCTTGATCAGGTACAGTAGTGTAATCAAATTGAGTTTTTTTAAGGAAAGTTTGCAGTGGCTTTTTAGAGTCCATTGCAAGACTGATAAACAAAATGTCATCCCTATCCTTATATTTTTGAACCATCTTATTTAGCTGGGGCATTTCTTGAATACAAACAGGACAATTAATAAACCAACATTTAAAAAGCACAATCTTACCTTTGGTGTTTGCTGAAGTGTAAAGTTTACCATTTATATCGGTAAAACTAAATGCAGGAATAGACTTGCCCTCCATTTTGTAATGCACTAAAGCGGCCCTTGAGTCCTGACTAATGTACGCGCCCACATATTCAGGTGCTTTAGCAGGTATTTTAGCAAGTTTATAGTTAATCAATGAATCCTTCGAGTAAATCATCAGCGGATAATAAGCTCCAGAGTTCAAAACTTTTAAAAAATCTCCTTTTTCCATCGCTAGTCCCGCGGTGTCAAATGGCACAAAATCTTCAAAAAACTTAATATCGCTTGTATAATAGCTCCAAAAGCTATTAAAATCTTTCATAATATCTTTTTCGAGCACAATTGGTTTTCCTATTTTACTTTGATCTATTTTTGGAGTTTCGACACTAACCTGCGCTTCTTCCTTTTGTTCAGGCATTCGTACACAAGCAATCAAATAGCCGCACAAAAGCATAGTCATTGTAACAATAAATAATTTCTTCATTACGTTTGAAATTTGAACTCAATTTAAACACATTTAACTATATTCTTAGTAATTATTTTATTACCAGGGTTAATCAACTATGAATCACACTTTTACTAAAGTCACCAAAAAGCAATAATGGAATTCAACTTAACATAATAATTTACAAATGCGTATCTTTGATTATTAATTCAATTAAATCCATTTATTATTCGATAAAACCAATACGTAAATAATTATATAGCAAGCCATCAAAAGCAAACTCTATGAAGAAGTACATTTTAGGACTATCAGGATTAATCGCAATCATCATTTTTTTAACAAGTACAAGCTTGACAACTAAAAAATTGGAGCAAGAACAGGTAAAAGTACCTATTGCTATGCCAATCGATAGTGTGTACGATCAATATGTAAATACACTTTATAATGCTGTTCATTTAAAAGAAGCAGGATTAAGTAGATCTACATTTGAAAAGGCACTTACAGGTTTTTACAATTTGAAAAAAGCAGGGCAGTTATCTCAAAAATCCATCTTAACCATTGCTGATTTTGATCAATTAAGCACCCAAAAAAGATTATATATCATCGATCTCGATAAGAAAGAAATTTTATTGAATACCTGGGTAGCGCATGGCCAACGCAGTGGGAAAGATGAAGCAATCAATTTTTCTAACAAAAACGATTCGTATACCAGTAGTTTAGGTTTTTATGTTACTGGCGAGGTATATAAAGGCATGCACGGTAAATCACTTAAGTTAGATGGCATGGACGATGGTTTCAACAATAATGCTCGTAGCCGTTCAATAGTGGTTCATGGTGCTCCATATGTAAGTAAGGGTACTATAAATGCCCTTGGCCGTTTAGGTAGAAGCCAGGGATGTCCGGCAGTTGCTCCTGAAGTAGCAGATAAAGTGATCAATACAATCGAAGATAAAACGGTATTAT
>DATJDT010000313.1:0-4245 GCA_035497275.1 Pedobacter sp. | reverse complement strand
GTACAAATAACCTTGATTATTATAGCCTGAGCCCCATACCTGTGGAGTAGATTGACGGCTCAATCCGAACCTTCCTTCAATCTTGAACTTAGGCGAAACGATCACTTCACCTCCACCGGTAACGTTGAACATGTTCAGTTCTTGATTAGGGAATTGGCCTTTGTTATAGACTTGGTTTACGCCAAGCCTAAAGCTTCCATTTTCGCCACTTTGAGCTATGGAAATGTTATTGCTGGAAATAATTCCGGTACTCGTGAAATTCTTGAGGTTGTCTTTTCCAAGCGATAATAAGGGGCGATTAGGTTCCATCTGCTTGGTTTTTGGGTTCCAATCAGTTGCCGTATTACCCGCATCTAACTTTGGGCCCCAAACATAATCATTGCCAATAGCTCCATTTAAACCACGACCATAACTAGATTGCACCTCCGGAATAGACAAATAGCCTAATTGAAACATAGTGTTGCTGTTAAAATCGGCCGATACACCACTTTTACCTGCACCTTTTTTGGTGGTAATTACATAAACACCGTTAGCAGCCCTCGAGCCGTATAATGCCGAAGCAGCCGGTCCTTTTAAAATGTTGATGCTTTCTATGTCATCGGTCGGAATATCACGCAAGCTTAAATTGTCATAATCAACACCGTCTACAATTAATCTAGCAGTTTCACCTCTCAATACCAATGTTGGTGTTGAATTAAATTCTGTCGAATTCCTTACTTCTAGACCGGCAACTCTACCAGAAAGCGATGTTCCTAAATCTACGCCTTTAACTGTTTGCAGGTCTTTTCCGTCTAATTTTTGCACAGAATAGCCCAAAGACTTTTCAGAGCGTTTAATACCTAGGGCGGTTACCACTACTTCTGTTAAACCACTTATTGCAGGCTCCAGGCTCACGTTATAGAGCTTTTCTTCGCCTACGGTTATTTCTTTACTGGCATAGCCCATAAAAGAAATTACCAAAACAGAGCCTTTCAAGGCATTAATGGTGTATGCACCATTATCGTCTGTTATAGTACCGGCTTTGGTCCCTTTTATAACTACACTTGCCCCAGCAATAGGCCGGCCAGTTTCGTCGGTTACCTTTCCTTTTATATTTTCGAAAACACTTTGATAGGTTAGCTCGCCCTTTTTACGCAGCACAATAGTTTTTTCGAATACTTTATAGCTTAATGGCTGATCTTTAAAACAGAGATTCAAAACTTCGTCAATGGTGGCATTTTTTACATCGATGCTTATTTTCTGGGCTTTTTCCAGCTCCAGGTTATCATAAAGAAAAACGTAATCGCTCTGTTTCTCGATTGACTTAAAAATTACACTAATAGGGGAATTTTTCTGCTTTAAGGTAAGATTTTGGCTATAAACACTTGCGCTCACCTGGCAAAGGGCAGTAAGTAAGAGTATTGTTGTTAGCTTCATTACCAATATGATTTGTTTTGGTTTATACTGTAGTCGAAACACAGTACAAAAAGATGAACTAAAATTCATAAATTTGAATTTGGGTTTAAAACATTATAGTTGGACAACTTGATGTTCCTGCAGAGGATATCTCCTGGCAGGACAATTAATCTCAAAATGTTAAGACGGGAAGTGGTACGAACACTTCTCGTTTTTTATTTTGAAGATTATGGAATAGACTTGTTTGGTATTATTTCATCATAGGTTTATGGGGTTTAGTTTGTTATGGTTTTACGTTTATCTGGTTATTTTCTATAGTACAGTTGATTCCCGAGAAACGGAGCATCTCGATTAATTTTTCTTCAGTTGTTTTTCTCGGAATTTTACCGGAATATTCTTTATTTAAAATGGTGCCTTCATAGCTCACTTTTACATTATACCAACGGGATATCTGACGCATTACCGATTGCAGGTCAGCCCTATCAAATTGGAAGTATCCATTTTTCCAAGCAATTACCGCCTCTAAATCTTCAACCTCCTTTAAGGCGATAGCTGTTGACGATTTGGTTAAACTTGCTTGAAGCCCAGGAGTTAAAATTGCCTTTGCCTCCCCTTTTTTGAGTTCGATCGACCCTTCCAGCAAAGTTGTCTTTTCAAAAGCCTCATCGTCATAAGAATTCACATTAAAATGAGTTCCCAATACGGTTATTTGCGATTGACTGGTATTTACAATAAATGGCTTTGCTTTATTTTTAAACACCTCAAAATAAACTTCGCCAGTTATTTCAACCTTACGTTGGTTGCCAGTAAAGGTGGCAGGAAACCTGATGGAAGAGTTGGAATTTAACCATACATCGGTACCATCTGTTAAGATTAAATGGTATTGACCTCCTCTGGGTGT
Organism: Pedobacter sp.; assembly: GCA_035497275.1. Classification (GTDB taxonomy): domain Bacteria; phylum Bacteroidota; class Bacteroidia; order Sphingobacteriales; family Sphingobacteriaceae; genus Pedobacter. The sequence goes on along the minus strand of DATJDT010000313.1, from coordinate 1,949 downwards.
ACTTATCATATTGATTGCTGTATTTTGTGCATTTGCATTTTCGGCAAAAGAATAGACAAGCTCGCCACTTTTAGTTTTGGTGATGCTAGCCCCCGATTGGTAACCGATTTGACCATTGGCAGCCTCGTTAAGAATTATTTTAGAGCCATTGGCAAGTGTGAGCACAGCATTATCGCCACCCGGTTTAATCTCTAACTTTTGAGTTTTAACAATCGAAATAGATTGGTTTTGATTCATGTAAAAGAAAGCCCCTACAGAAAAAACTACAAGCAAAACAGCGACCTTGCTTAAGAAAGCAACGCTAACGCCGAATCTGTGTTTAACAACAGGTACTTCCCTTTTATTTTCGATCCTCGATTTTACCTGAGCAAGAATTACATTTTTGAGCGATGCGATTTCTTCAGTAGTACGTTCGGCCTCCTGTCCGTTTACAGTTTCGTACCAAGCTTCTACTGCCCGCTTCTCTTCGGGGCTCGCAGTTTTATCATTATATTTTTGAAGTAGTTTTTTATCCAAAATGATGTGTATTTAAGAGTATATCCGTTTAGCCTATTAAAAGTACCATATAGTTTTTATTTTTTTTAGGACAAGATAAACCCAGGTCAGTTAAACCTAATAGCCCCAATTAAATAATATTTGATTTATAGAAACCTAGCAGTAATAACCGCTAATATGGCCAAAGAAGAATCGTAATTTTTTAAGCGATCTCTTAATCGCTGATAGGCCATTTGCAATTGATTTTTGATTGTTTGCTCGGATATAGATAAATCTTCGGCTATTTCTTTGATCGAAAGATCGTCTTCCTTTTTAAGGATATAAATCTCTCGCATTCGAGGCGGCATGCGTTCAATCTCCGCGTTTATGATAGCGGTCAGCTCTTTTTCTAATAGCGCGTTTTGAGAATGCCGATCGGCCGGGGCTTCATTTCCGGCTACGCTTATTGCATAGCGAAGCTGTACTTTGTTCTTCTCGTAAAGTTTAAGGGTTTTATTTCGCAAAATGGCATAGCAATAGGCCAGCACACTTTTTTCGCTATCCAGAACATCAATTTTTTCCCAAAGGCAAGCAAATACGTCCTGAACCAAATCTTTGGCCAGCTCTTCGCATTGAACCTTTTTAAACGCAAGTTGATAAACAGGATGCCAATAGATATCAAAAACAAGCTGAAAAGCTTTTTCTTTATTTAGCTTTAATAAAATAAAAAAATCACTATCTAATTCTTGGCACATGTTACCTTAAGCACTTTTCATTGATCGCTGACCAAATATAGCCAAAAAATCCAAAAATAAAATTAACAGTATATTAAGGATTAAACTAAGTAAACAATAAAAATTAAGTGGGGATTATTAAAGAAAAGCGAAAAAGAGTTGCTATAGAGTTCATTGAATTCAACAGTAAACAAATAACAGTAACAATGACTTTTTACTGTAAACTTATTCCAGTTCGGACTCTCTTCGTAATTACTTCGCTATTTCTATACCCATTCCTTACCTATCCTATACCTTTTCTATACCTCCGCTATACTTTTTGCATACCTACAGGTATAGAAAAGGTATAAAACAAGTATAAAAATGCTATAGAAACGTTATAGAAAGGTCACCGCAAGTATATCGCAATCCCGAACAGGGGGTATAGCAGGATAAGAAAATAAAAGGAGAACCATACCAACGAGACACATGGCAAATGATGATTTTTTAAAAGCATTTGCTTTTCCAGTAAGTTCCTGCTCTTCTTTTTTAATTTCTTTTTTGCAGCTTGATAGCGCAAAAACTATCAAGAACATTATCTGGTAAATTCGTCAGTTTTTTTTAATAAATGTCACCTGTTTCGTATTATTATTTGTTTTAAAAGTGAAAAACTCTAGAAGTCACTCTTCCGTAACCAGTGAGTACAAATTTATCCCTATACAACTCCAGGATACCATATGCATTTTTATCTGATGTCTCAAC
>DATJDT010000312.1:0-2497 GCA_035497275.1 Pedobacter sp. | reverse complement strand
TTTTTAACCGACCCAAGTGATACGATTTTGTTCCTGTTAAAGTTGATATTTCCACTAAACGACAAGTCAAAATTTGTCTTCTTAATGGCGTTCCAATTTAAAGAGAATTCTAAGCCCTTATTTTGAGTTTCTCCTAGGTTACGGAATTGAAAATCATAGCCAGTACCTGCAACAGGGAAGCTGATCAATAGATCTTTAGTCTGATTTGAATATACATCTACCACACCTGTCAATTTCCCATTCAGCAATGCAAAATCAAGACCTATATTTCTTGTAACTGTAGTTTCCCACTTTAAATCTGGATTAGCCATTACTTTAGATGCTGCCCAAAAACTATTGAAACCACTTACCCAGGTAGTTACCGAATTTTGGAAACTTTGAGTCATTTGTCCCGGAGGAATATTATTGTTCCCTGCTGTACCATAACTTGCTCTTAACTTTAAGTCAGACAGCCACGATTTTGTATCATTCATAAAGCTTTCTTGAGAAATTCTCCAAGCTCCAGAAACTGAAGGGAAATATCCCCAACGGTTTCCTTCAGAGAATTTAGAAGACCCATCTGCTCTAAACGTAGCACTTAACAAATACTTCCCATCATAATCATAATTTAGGCGGCCAAAGAATGAAAGCAATTTATCATCTGGCGAAAAGTTATTATCTATTGAATTAGCTTTCCCTTGAGTAGATAATACTCTCGATTCTTGGAAGCCAAAACTTTTTGGAAATCCATGAACGGTAGTTGTTAACGCATTTTGTTCGGTTTTGATAAACTCTTGCCCTAACAAGGCATTTAGATTATGTTTGTTGCCTAAAATTTTACTGAAGTTATAATTTAATGTATTCGTATTTCGGAAGCTATTTCTGTTTGTATTTGTGAAGATAATAGCGGGAAGGTTTTGATTTTCTGCAGCTGGAGCATTCCGCACATAATAGGTTGTTGTTCCATAAAAACGATCATTATCATTTCTAAATGCGTCATAACCTGCTTCTGAGCGGAGCTTTAAATTATCAATGATATCCCAACTTACCGCACCATTGATGTTATATGTTTTGCGATGGATAAATTGGTTATTGTCCGATATTGAAACAAGAGGATCGTATAAGTTAAATTCGTCATTCGTTTCTGTAGTGGTTGTTAAACCCGGAACTGGGAATGGAGGATAGATCATCGCGTTCCTTAAACGAGAATCTGCTGACGACTTCTCATTTTGCTCATTTGCGCCACCACCGTCTGTTTTCGTATCCGCATAGCGCATTCCAAAATCAAGCGAAAGCCCTTTAAACAATTTATGATTTAATTTGAAATTAACGTTTTGTCTTTCAAAACCCGAAAGCTGCATAATTGCTCTATCCTTAACAAAACTGTGGCTAAGGCTATATTTCGTTTTTTCTCCACCCCCACTTATATTGATATTTTGATTAAATGTTGTACCAGTACGCCCAAATATTATCTCTTGCCAGTCGTTTGATGGCACATTAGCATATAAGTCTATATCTTGGAAGTTGCCAAAATACTGTGTGTAGTCATTCGGGGCTTTTTCTAAAAGTGACCTTTCATACTGCCAAGTCACATAGTCGGACGCGCCCAATACACTTAGCTTATTAGAAAGTTGCCTAGTTCCCCCAAACACGTTATAGCTTATCGTTGTTTTTCCATCCTTACTATTTTTCGTGGTAATTAATACCACACCATTAGCTCCCCTTGCTCCATAGATTGCCGTAGAAGAGGCATCCTTTAAAATGTCTATTGATTCGATATCCTGTGGGGCAATATTTGAGATTGTATTTACTGGAAAGCCATCAACAATGTACAATGGACTGTTATCTCCAGTAATTGAGCCACCACCACGCACCCGCACAGTTAATTCGGCATCTGGAGAACCTTCTGTTGCGGCTATGTTAATCCCTGCAACACGACCTTGAATAGCTTCTAAAGCAGAGGAAACTGGTGCAGCTGCAATCACATCGGCTCCAACAGAGGATACTGCTCCTGTTAAATCTTTTTTACGCACGGTACCATAACCAATATTAATAACCACCTCGTCTAACGATGACACATCCTCTTCTAATGCGAAATTGATTGTTGAGGAATTCCCTACAGCAATTTCCTGCATTTTATAGCCAAGGTATTTTGCCTGTAAAACGGATGTTCCTGAAACTGGAAAGTTGATTTTGAATTCGCCCTTATCATCGGTACTTACCGTGATTGTTGTACCTTTTAGGGCAACAGATGCGCCAGGAATGGCTTGTTTAGTTGTCTTATCTGTAACTTTCCCCGAGACCTGTTTTGTTTGTTGTGCGTTAGCTAATCCAAAAAAGAGGAAGAGCATACTACATAATAGTAAAACTTTTTTCATACTTAAGGTTATATTTGGTTTTGCTGGTCAACTTTTTAAGGTCTTCCATAAACAAGTCTACATTGTTTTTTTTATAAAGCATGACAGTGCAGGACACTAAATTTGTGCAATCGTTCCCGACAACGTTGCCAAAATTCAAC
>DATJDT010000311.1:0-12512 GCA_035497275.1 Pedobacter sp. | reverse complement strand
TTTTCCTGCAACTACTTTGTTCGCATCATACCATCTAAATGCTAATGGATTATCGCTTTGCAAACCTTCAAATTTTACTTGCTCAATGCCTTTAAAAAATTCCTTTGCTCCTGTTACTACTTTTGTCATTGTTTTAAAATTAATTAGTTGTGTTTAGTTGACGTTCGAGCAATTTTTTCCACTTTTGGTATTGCTCTTCTATGTTTTCAAAATTAGGCTCAATTAACCTAATCGGTTTTTTGTAGGTAAATGCTTCGTCGGCAGATTGATAAATTCCAGCTCCGATGCCAGCTCCAACTGCAGCGCCGTAACTGCCATCATTTTCATAAAGTTCCACAGGTACACCCGTAATATTTACAAATGATTGAGCAAAAATGTCACTTAAAAAAAGATTTGACCTTCCTGCTCTTATAATAGATGGCTGCATTCCATTTTCTTTTAAGATATCTAAACCATAGCGGAACGCAAAAGCAATACCTTCTTGAACGGCTCTAAAAATATGCGCTTTGGTGTGTAAATTTAGGTCGATATGTTGAAAGTGAACGCCAACCATTTTGTTATTTAGCATTCTTTCTGCTCCATTTCCAAAAGGTAATACCAGTAAACCATCGCTTCCGGGAGCTACATTTTTTGCAACATTGTTCATGGTTGCATAGTTCATACTCGAGTCGAATAAGCTTTTTGTCCACCTGTTCATACTGCCCGTACCATTAATACAGAGCAAAACGCCTAATCGTTGTTCAGCTAGGCTGTGATTAACATGCGCAAAGGTATTTACCCTCGATTGCTTGTCGCTCAGTAATTGATCCGTAACCCCATAAATAACCCCAGAAGTGCCAGCTGTTGCGGCAACTTCACCAGGCTTGGTTACATTGAGCGACAAGGCATTGTTGGGTTGGTCGCCAGCTTTATAAGCAACTGGAATACCAGCTTTTAAACCCAAATTTTGGGCAATACTTGCTGTTAGTTGTCCATGTTCGGCAAAAACCGGTTTAACTGTTGGGATTAATGAGTCTGTAAAACCAAAATAATCCATTACTTCCTTTGATAAGGAATTTGTTGCGAAATCCCAAAATATACCTTCAGATAAGGCTGAGATACTCGTGGTTATTTCTCCAGTGAGTTTCATCGCAATAAAATCTCCTGGTAACATCATTTTGGCTATTTTACTGTAAACCTCTGGTTCATTTTCTTTCACCCATGCCAGTTTCGAAGCGGTAAAATTTCCTGGAGAATTAAGGAGATGTTTTAGAGCGAATTCCTCGCCCAAATGTGCTAGTGCTTTTTCACCAACTTTAACAGCTCTACTGTCGCACCATATGATGCTGTTTCTCAAGTTTTGTCGGTTTTTATCAACGATCACAAGTCCGTGCATTTGATAGGCTATACCAATTGCAGCTATCGCTGAAGGATCGTATTTTTTTTGAGCATTACAAATTAATATAGCCTTTTGCACATGTTCCCACCATAAATCTGGTGATTGTTCTGCCCAGCCATATTTAGGTGCCAGGATTTCGGTTTCAATTTCAGGATATTGTGCACTTGAAAGGATGTTACCTGATGCAGAATCTACAACCGAAACTTTTATGGATGATGTACCTACATCGATGCCTAATAATAACATGCTTTTTAACTATTTTTGTGTCCAGTATAAAGAATTAACCTGACGAAAATAAACAAATATTTAATAAAAGCAATCGATTGCTTTTATTAAATATTAAATTTGAACAAATCAAACCAATATCAAGCAACTATAGCCATTGAAAAATCAAAAGAGGACAACAATTTATGATATTGCGAAGAAGCTCAATTTAAATGCTTCATCTGTTTCGCGTGCATTAAGTAATAGTAGTAATGTAAGTGAAGCTACCCGAGATTTAATCTTAAGAACTGCGAAGGAATTAAATTATAAGCAGAATAGTTTGGCATCTAACCTCCGAAAAGGCCACAATCAAACCATTGGTGTAATTGTTCCACGCATCAATCAAAATTTCTTTGCTGATGTTATTGCGGGTTTAGAAGAAGTAACCTATCAAAAAGGTTATAACCTAATTATTTGTCAATCTAACGAATCTTATGCCAGAGAGGTGGAAAGTGTGAATACGCTTATTAATCAGCATGTGAGTTGTATTATTATTTCGGTGAGTGCCGATTTTGAGGATGATAGTCATTTACGAAATATTATAGCGCAGGGAATTCAGCTAATTCAATTTGATAGGGTAGCAGATAATTTGGCGACCTTTAAGGTTGTAAATGACAATGAGCTTGCTTCGAGAGAAGCTGTAAGCCATTTAATTGAACAGGGTTATAAAAGGATTGCTTTGCTTGAGGGACCACAAAATCTGAATATTTTTAAACAAAGAAGGGATGGATATGTTGCTGCTTTAGAGGAACATGGTTTCGAGGTGCTGCCAGAATTAATGATCGAAAATGCGTGGACAAAAGAATTAGGTGCAGTGGCTACGCGCAAATTGCTCAGCATGGCAAATCCTCCAGATGCGATATTTGCTTCTACCTCAGATTTTTCGGCTTTGGGTGTATTAGAAGTTGCGCATAAAATGGGAGTTGTTGTGCCTGATGAATTGGGGATTTGTGGCTATTCGAATGAGGCTTTTACCGAAATTACAACTCCTTCTATAACCACTATTGATCAATATAGCGTAGACATGGGGAAAACAATTGCGAATTTATTTTTCCAAGAAATTAAATCCGAGGATAAAGATGTTGTGCCTAAAATTGTAAACATTCAACCTAAGTTGATCATTAGGTCATCAACCCTTAGAAATAAAAAACCTTTATAGTCAATTAGCTAATGCTTTTTCGATTTTCTGTAGGAGCGAATCAATGTCAAATGGCTTTGGTAAAAAATCATCGGCCCCTGCATTTTCGGCAGATCGTTTTAAGTCGTTGCTTGCAGAAATTAAAATAACAGGTATATGTTTGGTTTTTTCTGCACTTTTCAACTTTTTGCAAAGTTCTCTTCCGTCTGATCCAGACATCCATATATCTAGAATATATATATGTGGCAACTCACTTTGGGTGAGAACTGTATTGCCATTTAAAGTAGTATTAACCTCATAGCCTTCCATTTCGAGCATCATAGCAACAGCATCCAATATTCCAGGATCGTCATCCGCAACAGTGATTCTCTTATGTTTCTTCATAGTTTTTCGGCTCCAAAAAGACGAGTGTCTTAGCTTAAAATTAACGAAAATTAATCTAACAACAAAGCTAGTAACCTTTTTTGTCTTAAGAAAATTCTGCTATGAATTAATTCAAATGGCTAAAGTGGTCGGGTGATATGAACTTCTACTGGTAGCAGGCAAACAACTTGATCTTTATGGCTATTTGCGGCATAGGCCTCTTTTCCTAGTTTTCGCAACATGCGATAGTGGGATCCTAATGCACTTAAAAAGGTAGGACTTTCTATGTAAGGTAAATTAAATTCAATGGCCGTTTCTTTTACAATTTTTCCAATAGCTGGATAATGGATATGGCAGATTTTTGGGAATAGATGATGTTCAACTTGCCTGTTTAAGCCGCCGCATAAAAAACCGGCAAGTTTACTATCTACGGCAAAGTTAGCGGTAGTCATCATTTGATGGGCTGCCCAAGCTTCTTCTATGTTTCCTTCGATGTTTGGATGAGGAAAACTAGTGCCTTCAACTACGTGTGCGAGTTGAAAAACTAAGCCTAATACCAGCCCTTGAGCAAATTGCATCGTTAAAAAACCAATCATAAATTGCCACCAAGTAATATCTAAAACGATTAAAGGCAAAATAATAAATAGGAAATAATACAAAAATTTAAAGAAAAATAGATTGAAGTATTCAATTTTAGGATGGTTTGCCACCTGACAACCAATTTTAGTCTGAAAGAATTTTTTATAGTCTTTTCTAAAAACCCATGAAAGCATCGCTAAGCTATACAGACCAAATGCATACACATGCTGATATCGTTGTATTTTATTTACAGGTTCTTTTTCACAAAAACGAATTAAACCTGGGGCTACATCTATGTCTTCATCGTGACCGGAAATATTAGTATAGGTATGGTGCACAATATTGTGGCAGATACTCCAAACATATGCACTGGCACCAATAAGGCTAAATAAAAAACTGAATGACTTATTGATAAAAGGCTTGTCGGAAAAAGCTTTATGTATTGCATCATGACAAATATTAAAACCTACAAATGCACCGAATACGCCCAGTACCATCGACATGGTAAGCATGGTGAGCGGACTAAAATTGCCCAATAAAATCAAAAGATATAAAGTGATGAATGTTCCTAAAAAAAACACTGCTTTAAACCACATGGCGCCATTTGCATGAACGCTTAAATTTTGGTCTTCGAAATGCGCATCAACACGTTTGCGTAAGGTGGCATAAAAGGTAGATTTGTTAACGTTGGTAAACTTGACTTTCTTTGTCATACTTTGAGAGAGCGTGATTTAGGCGGTTTTATAATTTTACTAATGTACTTTAATTAATGTGTTAATTGCTAGAAATGTCATTTTAATTTCATTTATCTTTATAAGATGCTTGTATTCAGTAGTTAAGTTATTTTTTAGTAATTAGCACTTTAATCACTCTATTTACGAAATAATTATTAATTTAGATTTTCTAACCCATTCCCCCTATGAATAAAGTAATATATTACATGAGCTTTATGCTCTTTTTTGTTTTAAGTTGTAAAAAACCGGGAACGTTCCCAATTCCTGGGCCAACACCTCCAATTGTGGTAAACCCACCAACAAATTTACCTGCTGGGGCTAAAGATGGAGTTGTTTTTATCAATAACGGAACCTCTGCATTAGTCACATTATATGCACCCGGTAAAACATCGGTTGCCTTAATCGGCGATTTTAATAACTGGTCTACCACGACAAATAAAATGACAAAAACTTCTGATGGTTTAATGTGGTGGGTACAAGTTGATAATTTAAATCCTAATACAGAATACGCTTATCAATTTTTGGTAGATGATAATTTAAAGGTTGCCGATCCATATTGTGAAAAAGTATTAGACCCGACTAATGACAGTTACATTTCGGCTTCCGTGTATCCCAACTTAAAGGCATACCCCACAGGTAAAACCACAGGAATCGTAAGCATTATGCAGGCAAACCAGCCTGTGTATGCTTGGAAAAGCAATAACTTTGTTCGTCCTGATAAAAATAACCTAGTGATTTACGAATTATTAATCCGTGATTTTACCCAAGGTCACAGCTATGCATCCACGCTTGAAAAACTAGATTATCTAGTTAATTTGGGTATTAATGCCATCGAATTAATGCCGGTTAATGAGTTTGAAGGCAATTTAAGCTGGGGCTATAATCCTTCATTTTATTTTGCGGCAGACAAATATTACGGTACTAAAACAGCTCTTCAAAATTTTATCGACGAATGCCACTTGCGTGGGGTAGCCGTAATTATAGATATGGTGTTGAACCACTCATTTGGCCAATCGCCCATGGCGCAATTGTATTTTAACAGTGGTAAACCTTCAAGTGATAGTCCATGGTTTAATGTTGACGCCAAGCACCCTTTTAATGTAGGCTATGACTTTAACCATGAAAGTGCCGCAACTAAATATTTTACGAAAAACGTCATTAAATTTTGGATGCAAAACTATAAGGTTGATGGATTTCGCTTTGATCTGTCTAAAGGCTTTACGCAAAAAAGTTCGACAGATGATAATGTTTTTAGACAATATGATGCTGGAAGAATTGCAACGTGGAAGGAATACAATAGCTTTATTAAAAGTGTAGACAATGCTAATTTTTACGTGATTTTGGAGCATTTTGCCGAAGAAACAGAAGAACGTACTTTGGCAGATGATGGAATGATGCTTTGGAATAACCTTAATTATAGCATGAATGAAGCTACCATGGGCTGGCTAAATAACGCTGATTTTTCATGGGGATTTTATACGAAACATGGTTTTGCTAAATCCGAAAATTTAGTAAGCTACATAGAAAGCCATGACGAAGAACGATTGAATTTTAAGAACATCAATTTTGGTAATGCATCAGGATCTTATGTTATAAAAGATTTAACTACGGCCTTAAAAAGAGAAGAAATGGCAGCAGCTTTTCTTTTTGCCATGCCTGGTCCCAAAATGATTTGGCAATTTGGTGAATTAGGTTATGATACAAGTATTGATTTTAATGGTAGAACAGGCGATAAACCTATTAAATGGGAATATTTTAATGATCCTCGGCGGAAAGCTTTATATGATGCTTACGCTAAATTTATAAAGCTTAAAAAAAATAATGCGATATTTAGTTCGGCAACAGTGAGCTATAATTTAACTGGAGCGATTAAATATATTAAATTGGTTAGTAGTACAAACACGGTTATAGTGGTAGGTAATTTCGATGTAAATGCACAAGTTGCTGCCATTGATTTTGGTACTAATGGATTATGGATGGATGCCAGTGGTGGTGCAAATATTACGCTTGCTACTACACAGTATAATGCTACACTTGCTCCTGGGGCATATCATATATTTAGTAGACAAACTTTAAATTGATGAAAGGAATTAAGTTTTTAACGTTACTCTTGATTTTAGCTTTATCGGCAAATGCTCAAATTGATACGCTACAAAAAATAGTTCTTGGGCGAACAAATAGCATTGAGCAACAGCAAAAACCTTATGTGATTTTAATTTCTATTGATGGTTTTAGGTGGGATTTAGCCGATAAATACCAAGCTAAGAATCTCCTAAAACTGAGATCGGCTGGAGTTCAGGCCGCCAATCTAAAGTCTTCATTTCCTTCCTTTACATTTCCAAATCATTATACCATTGTAACGGGCCTTTATCCCTCGCACCACGGTATAGTTGATAATATTTTTTATGATAAATCACGAGCCATTTTGTATAAAAAGTCAGATAAAAAAATGGCTGTTGATAGTTCTTGGTACGGGGGTAAACCGCTTTGGGTACTTGCAGAGCAACAACAAATGTTAAGTGCCGTCTTTTATTGGCCCGGATCCGAAATATCGATGGATGGAATTAGACCAACTTATTATTATAATTATAACGAAGTAATTACCCTAAATAGAAGAGTGGCCATTGTTAAGGATTGGCTTCAGTTGCCCGCAGAGAAAAGGCCACATTTTATGGCGCTTTATTTTCACCAGGTAGACAAATCGGGACATAAGTTTACACTCGAATCTGAAAATACCAGGGAGGCAGTACAATTGGTTGATGAAGCGGTTGGTAAAATAGTCGATGCGGCGAAGGCTACTGGGTTACCTGTAAACTTTATAGTAGTTTCTGATCATGGCATGGCCGCTGTGGATAGCGAAAACACTATTCCCTTGCCGGATATATTAAATAGTGAAAAGTTTATTGTCCCTCCCGGTAATGCCATGCTTCATGTTTATGCAAAAAATAAGGCTGATGTAAAACCTACCTATCATGCATTAAAAAGAATGGCTGGCGATTATGATGTATATTTAGCAAAGAACATCCCTAAATCCTGGCACTACAATAAAAAGGAAGATTATTTTAAAAGGGTAGGCGATATGGTTCTAATTCCTCATTTACCGAAAGTTTTTAACATAAATAGTGTGAAGCCCGATGTGGGTCAACATGGCTTTGATCCCAAATTTGAAAATATGCGAGGTATTTTTTATGCATGGGGTCCTCAATTTAAAGATGGCTTAAGTATACCTTCTTTTGAAAATGTGCACATTTATCCTTTAATTGCAAATGTATTGGGCTTAAGCTACCCTCAAGCAATTGATGGTAAAAAGAAAATACTTATTAAAACATTGAAATAATTCTGAACCAAAAAACTCCTGTTATGATTAAAAGAGCACTAATTGTAGGCTTCATTTTGCTATTCACTTTGTCGGGCTTTAGCCAAAGTTACGTTCCATCAGCTTCAAACCTTGAAGCTAGGAAGTGGTTTAACGACGCAAGATTTGGATTATTTATTCATTGGGGTCCTTTTAGTATTCCTGGTAGTGGAGAGTGGGTGATGAACAATCGTAAGATCACGGTTAAAAACTATGTACGATTGCAGGACTTTTTTAATCCCACAGCTTTCGATGCAGCCCATTACGTAACAATGGCAAAAAATGCAGGAATGAAGTACATTACGCTAATTACTCGCCACCATGATAGTTTTAGCATGTGGGATACCAAGTATTCGGATTTTAACATTATGAATACTCCATATAAAAAAGATATTGTTAAAATGATGGCCGATGAATGTCATAAACAAGGCATAAAGCTCTTTTTGTATTATTCACTATTGGATTGGACTAGAGAAGATTATCCGCATGAAACAGGAAGGACAGGTCAGTTTAGCGATAGAAAAGGAAAAGGTAATTATGCCACTTATCTGCAGTTCATGAAAAACCAGCTAACCGAACTGTTAACTAACTATGGTGAGATAGCCGGTATTTGGTTTGACGGACATTGGGATCAAACAGCTCCAGAAGGAAATAAAGATAGGAGCTCGAGAATAGATTGGAAATACGATGAAATTTATAGTTTAATCCACAAATTGCAGCCTCAATGTCTAATAGGTAACAATCATCATTTATCACCTTTTCCGGGCGAAGACTTTCAAATGTTCGAAAAAGATTTACCTGGGGAGAATAAATCAGGATTAAGCTTTCAAGAAGCATCTAATAAATTGCCTTTAGAAACCTGTGAAACTATTAATGGATCTTGGGGCTTTAATTTAACTGATACCACTTATAAATCGAACAAACAGTTGATAGAATATTTAGTAAAGGCAGCCTCTTTAGGAACGAATTTATTGCTTAATATTGGTCCAATGCCAAATGGTAAAGTACAACCCGAATTTGAAGACCGTTTACAAGCTATGGGAACCTGGCTTAAAACTTATGGCGAAAGTATTTATGGAACAGAAGCAGGATATTTAAAGCCGCAAGAATGGGGATGTATGACTAGAAAGGGAAACAAAATCTTTGTACATGTTTTAAATGATCAAATAAACCAACTGACATTGCCTCAATTTTCAGCTAAAAAAGTTAAAAAAGCATACTTGCTTAAAGGTAGTTCAGTAGTTGAAACAAAGCTATCAAAGGGCAACTTAACAATAACCGTTAATGGTGATCTTAAAGAAATGGATCGTGTTGTGGTATTAGAAATATAAGCTATGCGAATGGCGTAACAATTTCGTGCTTATGCTAGTTATGCTTTCCAATTTTTTGATATTTATAGTCATACAACCAAAAACAATCAGATGAAGAAATTTTTTACCTTAACACTTATTGCATTAAGCTTTGTGAGCTTTTCGCAAGCCCAACAACGCGGTCAAGGTCAACGACCAACAACTGCTCCAAGTACTACTCCCGGCACCCCTGCGGTGCGAGAAGAGCCAGCTGCTAGGCCTTCGAGTGTTGGATCAAGAACTATTGTTCCAGAGAGTTCAGTTATAACCAATCATACAGTTACCATTAAAGGGAAAACCGTTCCATATAAGGCTACTACAGGTACATTGCCAGTTTGGGATGAAGAAGGCAAAGCCATTGCTGGTTTATTCTATACTTATTATGAGCGTTCTGATATCCAGAATAGGGATAGTAGACCATTGGTAATTTCATTTAATGGTGGCCCAGGTTCCGCATCAGTTTGGATGCACATTGCCTATACTGGTCCTGTGGTTCTAAATATTGATGATGAGGGATACCCTATTCAGCCATATGGTTATAAAGATAACAACGCTTCAATTTTAGATGTAGCAGATATCGTGTATATAGATCCAGTAAATACTGGATATTCTCGCGCAACCAGCAAAGATGTGCCGACTAATAAATTTTTTGGCGTTAGAGCAGATATTCGCTATTTAGCCGAATGGTTAAATACTTTTGTAACCCGCAATAACCGTTGGGCATCTCCAAAATATCTAATCGGTGAAAGTTATGGTACCACACGTGTCTCAGGTCTTGCCTTAGAGTTACAAAGCAATCAATGGATGTATTTAAATGGTGTGATTTTAGTTTCGCCAACCGAATTGGGAATTGAACGAGGTACCGTTTTAGATGCAGCCTTACGTTTGCCCTATTTCGCTGCAACGGCTTGGTACCACAAAGTATTGCCTGCTGATTTGCAAGGGAAAAAATTAACTGATATGTTACCAGAGGTGGAGAACTTTACGGTAAATGAACTTATTCCGGCCATTGCTAAAGGAGGATTTTTGCCAATGGCTGATAAGCAGAAGATAGCGAGTAAGATGGCTCGTTTTTCAGGTTTATCAGAAAAAGTGATTTTGCAAAATAACTTAGATGTATCCACTAATTTATTCTGGAAAGAATTATTACGAGACAAGGGATATACCGTAGGTAGATTAGATTCAAGATATAAAGGGATTGATAAAGCAGATGCAGGTGATGGCCCGGACTATAATGCAGAATTAACCTCATGGTTACATTCATTTACACCAGCAATTAATATGTATATCCGCAATGAACTCAACTATAAAACTGATCTAAAGTATAATATGTTCGGTCCGGTTAATCCTTGGGATAGGAGTGGTGATCAAACAGGTGAAAATTTAAGAGCAGCTATGGCTCAAAATCCTTACCTGCATGTGTTGGTGCAATCTGGTTATTATGATGGTGCTTGTGATTACTTTAATGCAAAGTATAATATGTGGCAAATGGATCCGAGTGGCAAATTAAAGGATAGAATGAGCTGGGAAGGTTATGAAAGTGGCCACATGATGTACTTACGCAAACCAGATTTAACGCTGGGTAACGATCATATTCGTGATTTTATAGAGAAGACATTGCCTAAAAAGGGCGTTCCTGCTAAATTTTAAAACATGTTTAACAAAAATTGTCCCGAATAATTCGGGACAATTTGATGTTATATATTCGCTTGCAATCAAAAAAAGTTACATTTATAAATGTTTTTTCAAATATTTATAAATATGTAACAATGAAACAAATCATTATTCTAATTCGGGTGATTGCGGCAATCATGCTCATTACATTAGGTGTAAATAATTTAAGTGAACCTTCTAATGTAGAGGTGGCAATTGGTGTGTTCGAAATTATATTGGGACTAGCAATTGTATTTAAGCCGATAACTAACTTATTTAAAAAGATTTAAACATGGACTTTCAGCAAACCGACAAACCTATGGCAAAAAAGATTATCAAGTATGTATTAATATTGGTTGGATTTTTAGCATTCTTAATCATTCAACCTTTTACTTATGAGAATATTGACGCCGGGAATGTGGGTATAAAAATTAATTTATATGGTACTAATAGAGGGGTTGATAATATTACGATTGTAACCGGGCGTGTTTGGTATAATACATGGACAACTAAAATCATTGAGTTTCCGACGTTTACACAGTCTGTAGATTATGATCCATTTGTAGTAACTACAAAAGATGCGGCCGAATTTAAGGTTGACCCTAAACTAAACTATCATGTTAATCCGGCAATGGTACCACAAATTTATAGGCAATATCGCAAAACATTAAGTGAGATTGAACAACAGTTTATGCGTAATACTATTTACGATGCGTACCGGATTGTTGCCAACTCTTTTAGTTCTGACTCGGTGATGTCTAACCGAGAAAAATTTGAGGATAGAATTCAGATTATCTTAACCAAGAATTTAAGTAAAGATGGTTTTGTTTACGATCAATTAACTTCGGCTATAACGCCCCCAGAGAGTTTGAGACAAATGATCGATGAAAAAAATGCATCAATCCAAGCTAGGTTGAAAGCAGAAAATCAAGCTAAACAAGCTGACGCTGAAGCAAAAGTTAAGGTTGCTACGGCAACGGGTGAGGCACAAGCTTTATTAGTTAGGGCTAAAGCCGAAGCTGAGGCAAACAGATTAAGACAAACTTCACTAACACCATTATTGGTACAACAGCAATGGATACAAAAATGGGATGGTAAATTGCCTACAACACAAGCAGGAGCAGGAACAAGTTTTATGATGCCCCTTAAATAATATAATTGTACGCATACATTTGGCAAACCTTATGATCTTTTTATCATTATTTTTTTAAAAAGTTTTCACCTAGCGGCTGTATGTTTGTAGCTTGAAGCTTTATTATTTGATTTTTTCTTGCACTTTATTTAATCAATATTCCGTATTTTTACACCCCGCATATGGAACAGATCAAAACATCATTCGATTTCGAAAAGCCCTTAGCTGATTTAATGCAGCAAATTGAAAAGGTAAAACAGGTTGCTGATAAAACTAAAGTAGACATGTCTGCAACTTTAGCAGAGCTCGACGAAAAGGTTGCCAATACAAGTAAAAACCTTTATAGCAACTTAACAGGATGGCAAAAAGTACAAATGTCTCGCCATGCTGAAAGACCTCAAACTTTGGATTATATCAATTTTATTTGCGATGATTTCATTGAAATGCATGGCGATAGGACTGTTAAAGATGACAAAGCAATTATAGGAGGTTTTGCTTCTATTGATGGACAAACAGTGATGATTATTGGCCATCAAAAACCGGACCCGGCGAACGCGGATGAGCTGC
>DATJDT010000310.1:0-6809 GCA_035497275.1 Pedobacter sp. | reverse complement strand
TCAATCTGAAAAGAAAAAGCATCTTTTCCATCGCTTACCAATTTTGCATTTGATTTACCAAAATCAGCAAGATTGAGGCTAATTCTCTGGGCCGAAGTTTGTGCATTGATTCCTGCGATAAACCATTTTTTTCCTGACCGTCGTGCTATTACCACATACTTGCCTGGATAACCATCCAAGAACCTAACCTCATCCCAATGAGTAGGCAGTTCCCGCAAAACGTTCTTAACTTCCATATCCACATGAGCCATGCCCTCTGGCGACTCTGCATAATGTTGTATCCCCGATAGGAACAAGACAGACAGAGCCAATTCAAAACCATTACTTGTTCTGCGCTTACTGCCTGACAATACCTTATACAAATTCATAGGAGTATAATCCATTGGGTCGAAAGCGTTTCTTGTAAAAGGAAGTATGGTACAGATTTCGGCCTGCATGTCTGCCTCCTTTTGTTGAAAAGTAACATTTTCAACCCCCCTTACAGCTTCAGCAGTTAACAGATTTGGGAAAGTGCGGGCCCAACCCCTTGGTAAAGTTGCCCCATGAAAATTAACCATTAGTCCATAGCTCGCTGCATCATGTAGAATATCAATATAATATTTGATAACCGATTGTCCATCACCGGCAAAGAAATCAACTTTAATGCCTTTAATACCCATTTGCCTGATTCGGGCGAACTCTTTCATCCTACTCTCATGGCTCAATAGCAGATTTTTGGGTGTGTACTTTACGGAATTCCAATTGCCCGCCGAATTGTACCAGAGCAACAATCCAACATTCTTGGTCGTCGCATAATCGGCCAATTCCTGGATTTTTGCGTAGCCAATCTTAGTATCCCAATTTACATCAATCAAACAATATTGCCATTTCATGTCAGCAGCAAAGTCTATATACTTCTTTTGCTCGTCGTAAATAATAAAATTGTCTTTTGAATTAATCCAGCTCCACGACGCTTTACCCGGTTTAACATAAGCTATATTCTTAAATCGGGCAGGTTTTGCTAAATCTGTGCCCGCCGTCGATTCAATGATCGTTTTTAAAGAACCAATGGTAATTATCCGCCAAGGTGAAGCAAATGGAAGCTTTCCCTGCGGCAAAAATCCCTTGCCAGGCATAATCTCTCGCGGGTCTGGAAACCCAATTGTAAACTCTCCTGCTTTGGCACTCGATAATAAGCGCGTAGCACAATAATTACTATCCAACCCTGCTTCGGTAAGCAGTACCCAGCTCCCATTACTTTTAAAAAGTGCAGGATAAACCCAGCCGGTATTATTTTCAGCTACCGATTCAATGGCAACATCAGCTTTGTAATGCTCTTCATAGGCCGGATTAGTTGCTTCCCAACCTGTTTTAGCAGCTTGCATAGGCTGCAACCAAGTTCTTGTACCAGAAGGAAAATTAAATGTTGTGCCTTCCTTCAGTACCTGCTTAACATCCGAACTACTCCCAATAAGCCGATATTGAAAAGCGACTGCATCATTAGCAACCTGAAATACGATGGACATTGCCTGCTTATTTTCATTCACATAATTCAAAATCCTTTGATGAGCGACGTAACTAATTTTAGTTTTTTTAGCATAAACCATCTGATAGCTATCCTTCATCAAGCGAGTTGCAGACGCAGATACGAAACTAAGTTTGGCTGATAGATCCATATTTTTTAAAGTAAAGCCTAATACAGATGGATCTATGACTATCTTGTTAAAATGCTTAACCTGATAATGTATAGCTCCTTCACCGCTGCTCCACACAGCAACTTGGAGCTGTTGATCGGGACTAACTATTAAAATTGGATTGGATTGTGCGAAAAGCTGTCCAATGCCCATGGCTAACATTACTAATATCGAGCTAATTTTAAACATTCTCTTACTTTTAATAAAGCTAAATATAGTGACCTTTTTCAATAAACGTTAAATTAACATTTATTGAAAGAATTAGTATATTTGACCTAGAAGCCTAGCTTACACATTCAAACCAAATATAAATCACAAACTATGATGCTTAAATGCAAAAGAGGCCTATTTCTTTACTTTCTCCTCACGCTTACCTTCGTTTGTAAAGCATTTGCAATTGAGTACCCATCTATTGTTTCCATAGGGATTGAAAAAGGGCTTTCTAATAATTCGGTTAGATGTGTATTTAAAGACCGAAAAGGGTTTATGTGGATTGGTACACATGATGGGTTAAATCGATATGATGGCTATGAGTTTAAAGTATTTCGAAACCAATTGGGCGACATTACATCCCTACCTCATAATTACATTTATACTATTAATGAAGATTTGGAGAACAATTTATGGGTTGGCACTGGACAAGGCATTGGCATTTTCAACAACCTAACTTCCAAATTTGGCCCGGCCTATTTTGTTCGCAAGCTAACTGGAAAACGAGAAAAAATAAGCGGCCCTGTAAATGTAATCGAAACCGCTCCCAATGGTGATGTTTTGATCGGCACTAATGGAATGGGATTGATGGTGCGAAGTAAAAATGCCACAACTGCCTTTCAAGTCCCCATTCATCAAAAAGGGAATTCATTGATAGACTTTAATGTAACCGACATCAAAATTGGAGAGCATCAAAAGATATGGATTTTTATAGATCCAATTGGGCTATGTGTCTACGACATGAAGACCAAAAAATTACATGTTGTTAATCAAACTATCACCGCCGCATCCTGTATAGAAACAGATAACAACGGTAATATATGGGTTGGCACTATTAAAGGGCTATTCCAATACCAAATTTCAACGAATAACTTATTACCCCCTCTTCAAGCGAAAAATAAAGATTTAAACTCGGCCTATGTACAAACCCTCTGTATGGATAAGCAGCAGCAATTGTGGATTGGCACTAAAGAAACTGGAGTGATGATTTTAAATCCCAAGCAGGGTAAAATAACTCATCTCTCAGCAGGCGGAGTTAAAAATTATCTGAACAGCGAACCTGTTCAAGCAATTTACGAAGACAATGAAGGTCGTAAATGGATTGGCACGTTAAAAGGAGGAATAAGGATGATCGCCTCACGAGGTGCTAGTTTTAAAACCATTGCACACGACCCTTTAAATCCGAATGGCTTGGTCAATAACTTTGCTTCTTCTTTTTTAGAAGAACAAGATGGAAAACTCTGGATTGGAACCGACGGTGGGGGAATTAGTATATGGGATCGCGATAGGAAGAAATTCACAAACTTGAAGCTTCAAGCCGGAAACAAACAATCACTAAGCAATAATCTTGTCAGCAATATCAAACAAGACTACCTTGGCAACATATGGGTAGCGACGTTTGGCGGGGGGATTAATAAATTTAACAAAGCCAATCAAACATTCGAACATTTTCGATGCATCAACCAGGCAACAGGCATAGAGAATGAAGATATTTGGCAAATTCTAGAAGATCAAGATAAAACCTTGTGGGCAACTACTTTCTCGAAAGGAAGACTGTATTATTTAAACCGACAGCGTAACCGTTTTGAAGTATTTGATCAAAACTTGGCAATGGACTTAATAGCCATTAGGGAAGATAAATATAAAACGCTATGGGGTGGCAATGCACACGCACTCGTTAAAATAGACAAAAAATATAAAAAGCATACTTATTACGAAATTGGAAAACCAGTTCGTGTAATTTATGAAGATAAAAAGGGAAATTTCTGGATTGGCTCTGAAGGAGGTGGATTGATTTTATTCGACAGAAAAGAAGGCAAAATCATTAAAAGATTTTCGACCCTGAATGGTTTATGCAATAACTCTATTTTAAGCATAGTAGAAGATAATGCAGGAAACTTATGGATCAGTACTTTTAGTGGTTTGTCGAAATTTAACTCCACTAAACAAACTTTCCTTAATTTTTATCAGGATGACGGCCTGCAAAGTAACCAGTTCTTGGATAATGCAGGGTTAAAATTAAAGTCGGGCGAACTTGTATTTGGTGGACTTAAAGGATTTAACATTTTCCATCCCGATAGTATCCGCTCCAGCAAAAACATTCCCCCTATTTTAATTACGGGATTAAGAATAAATAACCAACCGGTATCATCTGCTGATTCTTACATCACTCAAACGAATGGAGATCAAATCGCTGCGCTAGAAATCCCATTTGATGAAGCCGTTGTAGCATTTGACTTTGCCGCACTAGATTATACGGCGCCAGGCAAAATTTCTTATGCCTATTATATGCAAGGATGGGATAAGGGATGGAATTATTCCGACAAACTTAGAACAGCTGCCTATACCAAACTGGTAGAGGGAACTTATCAACTGCGGATTAAATCAACCAATACCGAAGGTCAATGGATGACCAATGAAAAGGTCATTGTCGTTAAAGTGTTACCGCCTTGGTATCGCAGCTGGTGGGCTTATTTATTTTATGCACTGGCAGCTGTGGCAACTGTATATGTTTTTATAACTTACCAAAAGCGCCAATCTTATTTAAAATACCAAGTTGATTTAGCTAATTTAAAAGTTAAACAAGAGCAAGAATTAAGCGAAAACAAACTCTCCTTCTTTACGCATATTTCTCATGAGTTTAGGACGCCTTTAACGCTTATTATTAATCCCATTAAAGAGTTTATCAATAGTAGAAACAGCCAGGTTGATTCGAAAGATTTGATTATTGTATACCGAAATGCACGAAGGTTGCTCAGTTTAGTCGACCAACTGCTATTGTTCAGAAAATCTGAAGTAGAAAGCTTAAAAGTAGCGAAGTTTGACCTAGTTCCTTTTTGTAAAGAGATCTATGTCTGTTTTAGTCAGCAAGCCAGATCAAAAAATATAAATTTCAACTTTCAGTGCATCCAAAAAAACATAGAGATTTATGCAGATCGCGAGAAAATAGAAATTGTTTTATTCAACCTACTTGCTAATGCATTTAAATTCACACCAGATTATGGCACCATCACCTTGAAGATTGATGATGAGGAACAAATGGTTTCGTTACATGTAATAGATAGCGGTCCAGGAATAGCTGAAGACACAGGACCTAAGATATTCGAAAGGTTTTACCAGGATTCAACGCAAAGCTCGGCCACGGGATTTGGTATTGGCTTATTTTTAGTAAAGAAATTTATAGAGGGGCATGGTGGTGATGTGAGCTACAGCAGTGTTATTGGATCAGGAACAGATTTTAAAGTAACTTTATTAAAAGGAATCGAACATTTAGCGGGCAACCATGTGCATGAACAAGAAAACCATGCGAGGTTTATTCCCGAACTAATTGAGGAAGATAATTACATCGAACTAGGAACTGAAATAGCTCAGTTTGATGACGAAGAGCCTAAGGTATCGATTGACCTAGACGCTACCACAGAGAAAAAAGCCATCTTAATTGTGGAGGATAATGAGGATATTAGAAATTATATTAAACAAATCTTCAGGACAGACTATTTGATTTACGAAGCTGAAGATGGAAGTCAGGGCTATGAGCTAGCTAAAAAACATTCGCCAGATATGATCATCACCGATGTGATTATGAAGGAAGTGAGCGGCGTAGAACTTTGTAGAAGGATAAAATCCAACCCAGAGTTAAGCCACATTCCCGTAATTCTACTTACATCAAGTTCATCATCGGAGATTAAATTGAAAGGGATTGAGCAAGGCGCTGACGATTTTATTACCAAACCATTTGATAAGGATATTTTATTAGCAAGAGTTGCCAACCTACTAAAGAGCCGAAATACCTTACAAAGATATTTCTTCAATGAAATCACCCTAAAATCTGAAGATTTCAAAGTTTCTAACGAATACAAAGAATTTCTAGAAAAGTGCATTGAAATTACGGAAAAGCATATAGATGACCCTGAATTCAATGTTAAAACGTTGGCCGATGAACTTGCTACCTCCCCTTCGCTGCTTTATCGAAAAGTAAAGTCCATCTCTGGAAAAAGTACAAATGAGTTTATCCGATATATAAGATTGAGGAAAGCTGCTCAATTAATGGTTAGCTCTGATTACAATGTAAATCAAACTGCATTGCTTTGCGGTTTTAACGATGTGCGATATTTTAGAGAACAATTCAGTAAATTATTTGGCATAAGACCTTCCGATTATATTAAAAAGTATCGAGGCAACTTAGCTACCAAGTATAGAGTTATCAGGCAATAAAATAGTTTATCCCTCTAATTTGCAAGATTTATCCCCCTTTGTTTAAAAGAAAAAAAGCCTCTTTTGTATCTAGCAAAAGATTGCAAACAAAACACGAAAAAAACAAATATGAGGATAGGAAAATCAAAAATTAAGCGTTGGTTGTTTTTAATATTACTTGGAGCACAACTACAAGCATTTTCCCAAAAAGCAGGAAAAAGTGATAACTTAAGCGCTTATTTATTTGTTTATTTTACAGGCAACGGCAATGGCGAAGAGTCTATCCGATTCGCATTGAGCAATGATGGCCTCACTTATAGGGCCTTAAACCAAAATAACCCAGTAATTGATCCAAAAAAAATAAGTTCAACTGGCGGTGTTCGTGATCCGCATATTTTAAGGAGCCATGATGGAAAAACATTTTACATGGTTGCCACCGACATGAAAGTTGCTCAAAATGGTTGGGGGCCAAATGTGGGAATGGTATTGCTAAAATCTACAGATCTGGTAAACTGGACTTCCAAAGTGGTAAGCATCCCTCAAAGCTTCCCAGAAATGGCCCATGTAAATCGAGTTTGGGCACCGCAAACCATTTATGATTCTGCCACAGGAAAATATATGATCTATTGGTCTATGCGTTTTGGCAAAGACCCCGACAAAATCTATTATGCTTATGCCAATAAAGATTTTACAGGATTAGAAACCCCTCCGAAGCAATTATTTTTTAGTCCC
>DATJDT010000309.1:0-6301 GCA_035497275.1 Pedobacter sp. | reverse complement strand
TATTTATACCGTTATTACGATCGTTATTCAAAAGGAGGATTTAAACGATTAATTAATGAAGGTTTTTCTGCCGAAAACACATTTATCCCTTATACACCTACTTATACCGCCTGCGGCCATACTTCTATTTATACAGGGTCTGTTCCTGCCATTAATGGTATCATTGGCAATAATTGGTTTGATCCCGAATTAGGGAGAGATGTATATTGTGCAGAAGATAAAAGTGTTAAAACTGTTGGCAGTGCATCAAGAGCTGGAGAAATGTCTCCGAAAAATATGCTTGTAACTACCATTACAGATGAATTAAGATTAGCAACTAATTTCAAAAGCAAAGTAATTGGTGTATCTATTAAAGATCGTGGTTCTATTTTACCTGCTGGGCACTCTGCAAATGCAGCTTATTGGCTTGATGGTACCAGCTTTATTACAAGCACCTATTACATGCAATCATTACCAGCTTGGGTATCAAACTACAACAGTAAAAAAGAAGCAAATAGGTACTTTGCAAAAAATTGGAATACGCTCTATCCGATTGAAACTTATACCCAGAGTACCGCCGATAATCAACTTTACGAAGGTAAATTTCGGGGCGAAGAAACACCAACTTTTCCTCATCAATTAACTAGTTTCATTGATAAAAATTTCGAGATGATAAAAAGCACGCCCTACGGAAATACGATGACTTTTGATTTTTCAAAATTGGTTATTGAAAACGAAAAAATGGGGCAAACTGGAAATACAGATTTTCTAGCTGTCAGCTGTTCTTCTACAGATTATGTAGGTCATCAGTTTGGTCCTAATTCAATCGAGGCAGAAGATACTTATTTACGTTTGGATAAAGACTTGGAAGACTTCTTTAATTATCTTGACAAAACGGTAGGAAAAGGAAATTATTTGTTTTTCTTATCGGCCGATCATGCTGTGGCTCATGTACCAGATTTCATGAAAGAACATAAGCTTCCTGCAGGTATCATTAGTAATAGTGCCCTTCGTAAAGGCATCGATACCATCATGATGAAGAAGTTTAAATTGAATAAAGCAGTGGTAACAGTTACCAATAATCAGGTTTACTTTGATAAAAATTTAATTGAAGAACAACATGCAGATTTTACAGCAATTAAACAAGCCGCAGTTGATTACCTACGAAAACAAAATGGCATTGCAGATGCTGTAGATTTACTTAAATTAAATTATTCGACTATTCCTACCGAAATAAAAGACCGTATAACGAATGGTTACAACGCCCGTCGTAGCGGTGATGTTTATTTTATTTCTAAGCCAAATTGGTTTGATGGCGGATCAACTGGTACAACGCATGGCTCTTGGTATCCTTATGATTCGCATATCCCATTGGTTTTTATGGGCTGGAATGTAAAACCGGGCAAAACAAACCAAGTTCATTATATGACAGACATTGCAGCTACAATTGCAGCTATGCTGCGCATCCAAATGCCAAGTGGGTGTATTGGTTCTCCAATTACAGAGTTAACGCATTAATCGAATTTCAAAAATGTTAATGATGTCGTCAATTTCTTAATCGAAATTGACGATTTTTAATTTAAAAAAGCCCCTATTATACTGTACCTTTGAAACTAGTTTCTAACCAATTTTTATAGACCATCCTATTCAATTTCCTAATGGAAATTCGTGTTAATTATGGAGAAAATCGAAATCTACAAACCAAAGAATAAAATACGTTTTGTAACCGCTGCTGCACTTTTTGATGGTCACGATGCGACAATCAATATTATGCGCCGCATTTTACAATCATCGGGAGCCGAAGTAATCCATTTAGGACATAACCGCTCAGTAGATGAAGTTGTGAATTGCGCAATTCAAGAAGATGTACAGGGTATTGCCATGACTTCCTATCAAGGTGGACATATTGAATACTTTAAATATATGTATGATTTGTTACAAGAGCGGGGTGCTAAGCATATCAAGATTTTCGGAGGAGGAGGAGGAGTAATTCTCCCTTCAGAGATTGCCGAACTCCAGGATTATGGCATTACCAGGATTTATTCGCCAGACGATGGCCGCAAAATGGGTTTACAAGGCATGATCAACAACATGCTTGAACAAACAGATTTCATTACTACAAAAGCCATCACCAACGAATTAACAACTATTCCCAATAAAGAGGTTAAAAGTATTGCCTCGGCAATTACCGTTGCCGAAAATGACCCTGAGGGTGCGCAATCATTTGTTGATGAGTTAAAAAAGCTTACTTTAAAGAGCCAAGCTCCTGTTTTAGGAATTACTGGAACTGGTGGTTCAGGAAAATCATCACTTGTTGATGAATTGGTTCGTAGGTTTTTAATTGAGGTAAAAGATAAGTCGCTTGCTATTATTTCGGTAGATCCATCCAAACGTAAAACGGGAGGTGCGCTACTTGGTGATCGTATTCGCATGAACTCGATCAACAACCCGAGAATCTATATGCGTTCTTTAGCTACACGTCAAGCTAATTTAGCCTTATCTAAAAACGTACAAGAAAGTATTGATATCTGTAAGGCAGCTGGTTATGATTTAATTATTGTAGAAACTTCTGGTATTGGGCAATCCGATACCGAAATCACCGAACATTGCGATGTTTCGTTGTATGTAATGACGCCAGAATTTGGAGCAGCTAGTCAATTAGAAAAAATCGATATGCTTGATTTTGCAGACTTGGTAGCAATCAATAAATTTGATAAACGAGGTGCTTTAGATGCCATACGTGATGTAAGAAAGCAATATAAACGCAATCATAATCTTTTTGATGCCAAGGATGAGGAAATTCCAGTTTATGGAACAATGGCTTCCCAGTTCAATGATCCTGGCATGAATAACTTATTCGTTGCATTAGTGGCGAAGCTAAAAGAAAAAACAGGTTTTCACTTTGATTCAAAAATGGAAGTTACTTCCAATCAGTCCGAAAAAATATACATCATACCTCCAGATCGTATCCGTTATCTTTCTGAAATTGCGGAAGCCAGCGAAACCTATAATGAATGGGTTGCAAAACAATGTAAAATTGCAAGAAAATTATATCAGCTTCAAGGGGTTATTGGCTTCGCCAAAGATTTCCAGAACTTCGGTGATGGATTAAAAGATGCTTATACTTTTCTAGAGGAACAGTTAGATGGGGAATGTAAACGCTTACTACGTCAGTGGCCCGACACAAAATTAAAATACAAAGCTGAATTCTTTAGTTATCAAGTACGCGATAAAGAAATTAAGCAGCCATTGTACTATGAGTCACTTTCAAAACTTCAAATCCCTAAAGTTTCACTTCCGCGATACGAAGATTGGGGAGATATTTTAAGGTGGTTACTTACAGAAAATGTACCTGGAGAATTTCCTTATGCTGCTGGAGTTTTTCCGCTTAAAAGAGAAGGTGAAGACCCAACGCGGATGTTTGCCGGAGAAGGCGGTCCAGAACGAACTAACAAACGTTTTCACTATGTTTCACTGGGACAACCTGCGCATCGATTATCTACAGCATTTGATTCCGTAACTCTTTATGGTGAAGACCCACATATACGTCCGGATATTTACGGTAAAATTGGCAATTCTGGAGTAAGTATTGCAACGCTTGATGATGCGAAAAAGCTTTATTCAGGTTTCGATCTTTGCGCTGCTTCTACTTCGGTTTCGATGACTATCAATGGTCCTGCACCAATGCTCCTGGGTTTTTTCATGAATGCAGCTATTGATCAACAATGTGAAAAGTACATTATTGAAAATGGCCTTGAAAAAGAAGCGGATAAAAAAATTACCCATATCTATCAAGAAAAAGGAATTGCTCGTCCGCATTACCAAGGTGAATTACCGCAAGGTAATAGTGGCTTAGGCTTAATGCTGCTAGGTGTTACCGGCGATGAAGTATTGCCAGCTGAGGTATATGCAAAAATTAAGGCGTATGCTATTAGCGCTGTTCGTGGTACAGTTCAGGCCGACATACTGAAGGAGGATCAAGCTCAAAACACTTGTATCTTTTCTACTGAATTCGCTTTAAGGATGATGGGCGATATTCAAAAATATTTCATTGATGAAAAGGTACGAAACTTCTATTCGGTTTCAATTTCTGGATATCATATTGCCGAAGCAGGTGCAAACCCTATTTCTCAATTAGCCTTTACACTAAGCAATGGCTTTACGTTTGTTGAATATTATTTAAGCAGAGGGATGAATATCGATGATTTTGCGCCTAATTTATCTTTCTTTTTTAGCAATGGTATCGACCCAGAATATTCGGTTATAGGAAGAGTTGCGCGTAGAATATGGGCCAAGGCAATCAAAAATAAGTATAAAGGAAATGATAGATCTCAGAAGTTAAAATACCATATTCAAACATCTGGGCGTTCCCTACATGCCCAAGAAATAGATTTTAACGACATCCGAACTACCTTACAAGCATTATATGCGATTTACGATAACTGTAACTCCCTTCATACCAATGCTTATGATGAAGCTATCACAACTCCTACAGAAGAATCAGTTCGCAGAGCAATGGCAATTCAGTTGATTATCAATAGAGAGCTTGGTTTAGCTAAAAATGAAAACCCCTTACAAGGGGCATTTATTATTGAAGATTTAACCGATTTAGTAGAAGAAGCTGTATTGGCCGAGTTTAAACGAATTAATGATCGTGGAGGCGTTTTAGGTGCTATGGAAACGATGTACCAACGTGGTAAGATCCAGGAAGAAAGCCTATACTACGAAACACTTAAACATACCGGAGAATTTCCTATTGTTGGAGTTAATACATTCTTAAACAAAAACGGGTCACCTACTATTGTGCCAGGTGAAGTAATCAGGGCTACAGAAGAAGAGAAACAATTTCAAATTAATGCTTTAAAGGCATTCCAGGACAGAAATTCCTCCGAAACAGCAAGTGCTTTAAAAGGACTGCAAAAATCAGCTATCGCAGGAGAGAATATATTTGAAAAGTTGATGGAAGTGTGTAAAATTTGTTCTTTAGGCCAAATAAGTAATGCGCTGTATGAAGTTGGCGGACAATACAGAAGAAATATGTAAAATAAAAAAGCACTTTGATAGACGTTAAAGTTTCTCAAAGTGCTTTTTATTTTTTTATGAGTTGATCCAGCTAAATTTATACTCCATAGTTGGGTTCTTCATCCTATCTGCAACGCGTAATAAACGATCAGGTAAATTCATTACATAATCTCTGGCTTTCTCTCCAGCTTCGTTTAATTCCTTGATGCTATCAATTTTCCACTCCTCTATCAATTGCTGCATTATTTCTACATAATCTACGGCAGTATAAACACCCAAGCGTTGAGCTGCATCGGTAAAATGGCCAAAAGTTTGTCCAATTTTAAGTCCCATTTCACGTAAAAAGTGTGCTGGCATTACAATTTTCTTGCGCATCATATCTTCAAAAGCGATCATAGCTTCACTAGGGTCAACTTCAAATATTTTAGACATGAAATCTTTATATGCTTTAGCATGACGCGCTTCATCGGCAGCAATTACCCCACACATTTTAGACAATAGGGTATCTCCATCCTTTTTTGCTAGAGACGCTACTCTTCTATGAGAAATATTGGTAGCTAATTCTTGAAAGCTTGTATAAACGAAGTTACGATAAGGATCGTGTCCTGTTCCAATATCGAAGCCATCAGCGATTAGATACTGGGTAGATATTTCCATTTGGCGCATATCTACTCTACCAGATAAGTACAAATATTTATTTAGTAAATCACCGTGACGGTTTTCTTCCGCTGTCCAGCTCCGATTCCATTTTACCCAACCTCCTTCTTCATCGCGAGAAATATCATCCATGGTCATTAACCATGATTCATATGTTGGTAAGGCCTCTTCAGTGATTGTATCTCCAATTAAAACGGCTACTAAATCATATGAAAGGTCTTTTGCATTCTCCTTTAATGTTTTAATATCTTGATAAAAAGAGTCGCTAGTAGAATCTGGCAAAAAGTCGGATGGTTGCCAATTGGTATCTATAGGTTTCAAATAGGTAGGCATCATTTCAAGCATGTATTTTTCAACATGTAACAATACTTCCTTTCTGGATCCAAAATTGATGTTCATCAGTTTTATATTTAAAATACAAAGATACGTATTATGCCTAGCTTAATGTTAGTTTATTTGTAATTAAAACGAATGAAAACGGCGAAAGTTTGGAAAATACAGTTTGATGTATTAAAAGCTGTATAAACAAGAAAGCCCGATAGCAAATGCTACCGGGCTTCTTTTAAGATTTGGCGCCGACCTACTCTCCCACATGTTACTGCAGTACCATCGGCTCTGGCGGGCTTAACTTCTCTGTTCGGAA
>DATJDT010000308.1:0-3500 GCA_035497275.1 Pedobacter sp. | reverse complement strand
ATTTGCAATTTCTCCAAAACTTAACCCCACGGGAAGCAACTTACCCTGATAAGGAGCGTGACCGTCTATCACATTTGATTTATCTTTTAAACGATACCAGGAAGCAGCTGTTTTACCCATCCCTAGCGGTTTTATGATTTTGCTTTCGATAAAATCCTCATAAGTTATTCCTGATACTCTTGCCACAACCTCTCCAGCCACGATATACAATAAATTATCATAATCGTATTTTGTACGGAAGGAAGATACTGGCTTCAAATACCTTAGATTGTGAATGAGTTGCTTTTTATCAACGGTAGACGAGTCTGGCCATATCATTAAGTCGCCAGCCCCTAAACCCAATCCACTTCGATGGGTTAATAAATCCCTTACTGTAAACTCGCTTGTTACAAAAGCATCGTACAACTTAAACTCAGGGATTACATCAATTACTTTGGTATCCCAAGTTATCTTTTGCGCATCAACTAGCATACCTAAGGCTGCCGCGGTAAAGGCCTTCGTATTTGATGCTACTCCAAACAAAGTATTTTCATCAACCTTTTGGTTGGTTTTAATTGATCGTACTCCATAACCTTTTGCATGAATTACTTTACCATCTTTGATTACAGCAACGGCCACTCCAGGCACATTGAAAGTACTTAGTGTTTGCTCGGCAACACTATCAATTTGTTTAGAAGTTAAGATTTGAGCATTTAGCCTTACTCCCGAAAAGAGTAAAATAGCCAAAATTGGTAGGCGAAAAGATGACCTCATTGTGTAAGTTTTAAATTGATTTCTAAGATACTAAAAATCACATACTACTTCCCTTTCCCGAGCTTATAATCTTTATGAACTATTAAAAAACTAGCGCGTTCTTCTTTTTTGAACGGATAATCCCAATTACCTTGATAAGTGATTTTGGTAGGCAATTTGTCTTCGCCAAAATAGCTCATTTCTATATTCATTTGCACATCAAAATCGAATAGCATATTGCTATATTTCATATCCACATATCTACCTAAAATCTCGAAATTACGCTTATCAAAAATGGTTACTAACTCCTTGATCATTAAACCATCTTTTGTCCAACTACTTAATTCTGGTTTCACGGCCACCTTGAAACGGTAAACCGGGATTGAATCTAAATAAGTAGCACTGTAAAAGGAATAATCATAATACTGACGCATATTGGCAGTAAAGATCTGGGTTTTATTTCCAATAAATGGCAGGCCCTTAATTGGCCTTCCTGGATTAAAAATCAAAGTTTTAAGCTTATCCTTATAACTTTCATTAGTTCCACCTCCTTTACCACTGCTCATAGGTGCGTTCGGAACGAAATCAGTGTTATAGGCGTTCATAAAAATATAATCGAACATTTCAACCGTGTATAACTGATACTTTCCGTTCTTTTTATAAACCTTGCCATTATCTTCCTTCACCAAGTATTCCATTTTATAAGGCCCATCATTGTTATGCTTTATTTTACGATATACCTTTCCCTCTACTTTATTATTTTTATCGTAAGTATAAATCCTATTTTCGGCAATAAAGCTATATCGCTTCATGTTCCTAAAAGACTGATAAAAACTAGTATCGTTGATAATGGCTTGTATGAACGTTTCTATTCCAAACTTCTTTCCTACAATATTCACAGCCGAATCCAGTCGGATTGTTTTAATTGTATCTGGATTAAACCGAACAATTTGCTGCGCTTTGAGGTTAAAAAAAAAGATTGAAAATAGTAGCGATAAAAGAATTTTCTTCATTGGTTAACTTATACAAAAATAATGCCTTGTTTTACTGCCCGCACCTCGCAATGACTACTTCGCAATTAATTCCCCAGTTGTTTCAACGCAATATAAGCCATTAATCCTGTCGACGTTTTGAGTGCGTCTTCATCGATATCAAAATTTGGAGTATGCACAGAATAAGTTGTTCCTTTAGCCACATTTCCTGTGCCTAACCTGTAAAAACAAGCATCAGTTACTTGCGAATAATACGCAAAATCTTCCGCTGCCATCCAGATATCTAAGTCTACTACGTTCTCCTTGCCTAAATAATCCTGTGCATAAGATATAGCATTGGCCGTTAATTTCTCTTCATTGATTAAAAAAGGATATCCCCTCATGATATTGAAGTCGCATGACCCACCCATACTTTCCGCAATACCTTCCGCCATTTTTTTCATTAGTCGATGAGCTTCATTGCGCCATTCTTCATTTAATGTTCTAAATGTACCCTCTAATTTAACCTCATTCGGAATAATATTTGTTGCGCCATTTGCATTTACCTTTCCAAATGAAAGCACCGAAGGCAAACGCGGATCTGCATTTCTACTCACTATTTGCTGAAGTGCTACGATGATATGTGCAGTAATTAAAACAGGATCTATATTTTGGTGTGGCTGTGCGCCGTGACCACCTTTACCATGTACTGTTACGTAAAGTTCATCTGTAGATGCCATGTAAATACCCGAGCGGAAACCCACTTTTCCTGTCTCAATAAGTGGCATTACATGTTGGCCAACCATTGCATGAGGTTTAGGGTTTTCTAGCACCCCCTCTTTAATCATAATACTCGCACCACCTGGTAGAAGTTCTTCGGCAGGCTGAAAGACCAATTTAATCGTACCACCAAACTCGGCTTTCAACTCATTTAAAATATAAGCGGTCCCTAAAAGTGAAGAACTATGCACATCGTGGCCACAGGCATGCATTACTCCTTCATTTTTTGATTTATAAGGCTTATCGTTCGCTTCAATTATTGGCAAAGCATCCATATCGGCACGCAAGGCAATTATTTGATCTGATGCCAATTCACCCTTAATTAAACCCACAACACCAGTATCTGCCATTTCCTTAAACTCAATTCCCCATGCTGTTAACTTCTCTTTAATGAAGGAAGAAGTTTTATACTCCTTAAAAGAAAGTTCTGGGTTTGCATGAATATGCTGACGATAACCTACTACATCGTTATAAATTGTAGCTGATAATGCTTGTATTTTTTGCTTCATTCTTTTTTGGTTAATTTTCACCTATTTATTTGATGGCTCCAAGTCGGGAGCATTGATCTTTTCTCTAAAAATAAAAAGTGTCGGAAAATTTGACCGTAATTCATTTAATAGATTTTGTGCTTCTAAGCGTGTTCTGAAATCACCAACCCTTAAATAGTAATTTGGCTCCTTATAGGTAATATAGGTATTAAATCGAGGATATAACGCCTTAAACTTTGCCTGTTCACTAAAAGTTTCACGACGATCCAATCCATAAAAAATCTGGACTCTGTAGCCCATTTGTGAAACGATTACAGGTGACGTTGGATTCGTTGTAGTTGGCTTCTTAGTATTTAATTCAATTCTTTTAGCGATTAAACTATCGATTAAAGGGTCTTTCAAAATGGTTACTTTACCCTTCGTTTGTGCAAAAGTCACCGTTGCTATAAACAAAATTAAAATTAAGAGTTGTAGCTTCTTCATTGAAAGCAAAAATCGATATAATTGACGGGTAATACAAACTAATTTT
>DATJDT010000307.1:0-2397 GCA_035497275.1 Pedobacter sp. | reverse complement strand
TAGCGCCTGCGTTTGGAAAAATGTAAGTGATAGTTTTTATATCTTTTGGAGTTGCCAAAGGCTGATTAGTGGGATAAGTATAAAAAGCAATTGCATCGGCTAATGCGGTGCCTTGGGAAACGAAGGTGATAAATACATCTGACGATTGAGTAATAGTAATATCTGCAATTGCACTGCTGCTTAACAATTCAGGATGAGTTTTTCTTAAATCATCTTTTTCTGGCATTGTAGTATTAATATAAGAAAGCAAATTAGGAGAAATGGCATCCTTGGTAAGTAAATAACCTGGGTGCCCCGCATTATCAAATGTGCCTAAATTTTGATAAGTTGTTTCTGTAAATTTTACAGGTCTTGTTGCCTCGTCTGAACCGTCCTTTTTGCAAGCAGCAAATATTAGGACAACAACAAATAGGGTGTAACAGTTTTTTATTTTCATAAAGGGGTATTTGTAAAAGTGAAGAGTAAATATAATGTGGGTTTTTAGTTAAAACAATTAAAACTGGCTTTATTGTAGTCTAAGCTAGCAAAGTTATCTTTTCCGACATTTATCCCTAAATTTAATTGCAACAACTCTGCCATGGAACGAATTTGATCGCAAGCGTAGAATAGTGTAGAATGAACATTACTACAAGAATAAACTGTAGAATTTCTTCCCTAAGATTAAAAGATCATATAGCCTAGCGGGCACAAGCTTAATAAAGTTAGATTTTTTCAAGGAATTCTCAAGTAAGTGGTTTGCCCTTGTTAATAATTTTTAGTATTTAATGTTTTTAAAAAAAATGTCGAGTTATAGTTTAAGATTTATGAATCAGGGACAGCTATTTAATTGAATTATTCTACCCATCCATCGTACAAAGACGATACACATCGTTTGAAGCCTTTTAGCTAGTGATATTTATAAGATTTTGGTTACTAAAAGCCATCCCCTTAATTTAGATACCATGTTAATTGAGGGTAATAGGCGGCTCTTGGGCAGAGGTTTATTTTAATGAGAGCTTCACCACTTAATCTTTCAAAACTTCAAGAGATTAATCCATGAACTGGAACCAAATAATTAATCCTTTAAACAATCTTGCTCTTTCTGCTCTTGTTGCTATTATCCCTATCGCATTTATTTTTTGGGCGCTGATTATAAAAAAGATGAAGGGCTATAAAGCGAGCTTATTTGCGACTGCCTTGGCAATATTGATTGCCATTTTTATTTATAAAATGCCAATTAACCTGGCGCTTCTTTCTACAGCTAATGGTGCACTCTATGGTTTGTTTCCTATTGGCTGGATTGTGATAACGGCAGTATTTCTTTTCAACATTACCGTAAAAAGCGGGCAGTTTGAAATTATAAAACATTTCATGGCTTCTATCACTTCAGATAGAAGATTACAAGCTTTGTTGATTGCTTTTTCGTTTGGAGCATTTTTAGAAGGTACTGCAGGTTTTGGAGCACCTGTGGCAATTACCGCAGCTATGTTGGTTGGTTTGGGTTTTAATCCTCTTTATGCTGCAGGCCTCTGTTTAATTGCCAATACCGCACCCGTTGCGTTTGGTGCAGTTGGCATTCCAATTACCGTTGCTTCACAGGTTTCATCTATTCCGGAAATGGCAATCTCTCAAATGGTGGGAAGAACGCTTCCGATTCTTTCTATTTTCCTTCCACTTTATTTAGTGGTGCTTATGAGCGGTTTTAAAAAAGCAAAAGAAGTATTGCCGGCAATCGCGGTATCCGGATTTTCATTTTCATTTTTACAATGGATATCTTCTAATTATTTAGGGCCTGCACTACCGGATGTTATTGCCGGCATTGGCTCAATAGTTATACT
This sequence comes from Pedobacter sp., assembly GCA_035497275.1. Taxonomy (GTDB): domain Bacteria; phylum Bacteroidota; class Bacteroidia; order Sphingobacteriales; family Sphingobacteriaceae; genus Pedobacter. The sequence goes on along the minus strand of DATJDT010000307.1, from coordinate 580 downwards.
GGTTTTGTTTTTAAACTTTTGGAAGCCCAAAAATATCTGGCGATTTAAAGACGAACCTGCTGCTACAATAAATGCGGATGAAAAATATACAACAGGTCAAATCATCAGGGCATGGTCGCCTTTTATTTTATTAACTATAATGATCATTGCCTGGGGCTTGCAACCAATCAAAGAATTATTCAATTTTTTTGGACAAGTTCAATTTGAGTTTCCAGGTATTCATAATGTCATCCTGGACAAAACAGGTAAGGCCATTCCACATATTTATAAATTCAACTGGCTATCTGCGTCAGGAACTGCAATTCTGCTTTCCGCAATAATTGCAATTCCTTTAATAGGACTTAGGTTTAAGGAGGGAGCCAAAGAATTTTTAGCAACATTAAGGCAACTACGGTTTCCAACCATCACCATAGCTTCCGTATTGGCATTTGCTTACATAGTAAATGATTCCGGTATTACCATTACGATTGCAGAAGCTTTGGCGAATACAGGTTTTCTGTTTCCTTTTTTTGCGCCTTTGCTTGGTTGGTTAGGGGTTTTTATAACGGGTTCAGATACATCCGCAAATGCTTTGTTTGGT
>DATJDT010000306.1:0-4869 GCA_035497275.1 Pedobacter sp. | reverse complement strand
GGTAGTTCAGTAATGTTACAAGCCTTAAGGATAAAAGCATATCTGGTTTCGGTAAACGTACCAAAGGCATTTCTATAATTGGATGTATCCCAGATATCAGGCTTTAAGAACTTATCGCCCCAAATAAAAATAGCCTTGTTATAACGGTTATACCCAATCTTGAAATCGTTATTTTCTTGTACTTCTAATTGTAAACGAACTGATTTATCTTTTAACCCTGTTCTATAAACAACCACTGGTATACGCACCTTAAATGCGTTAGCAGGCAATATTTTGCTTACTATTTTGAAGTTTACTCCTTCAATAGCAGTTGATTTTTCGGTATTTACCTTAATTCCGACTATACGATCTACAGGAGCTGCATTTCCCATAATGCAAGCATTGAACCAAAGGGTATCTGTTGTTGTAACCTTTGGGTTAGCAGGAAAAGAATAAATAACAGAATCACGTAAGGCTACGCTTCCAGTGCCTGGGATTTGGAAAAACAACCTAGGGTCGTTCTCGTAGATTTGGATATCTTTTTTAGAACAAGCGCTAAAAAGAAAGCCGAATGTAAGGGCTAATGCGCATACTTTAACTATTGCTTTCATGTGAATATTTTTTTTTAAAAATTTAACTCCTAATTATCTTCCAAATTCAATTTCTACATCCGGTAAAGGAAGTATCAATTGTGTATCTGTTAAGTTTGTACTGTTATTTGGAAATCTAGCTGCTTTGGTCCTTTTGCAATAAGCAAATAATTGCCCCTCACCTTGGAACTCCTTTCTAAACTCGATCAGAATCTCTGCTTGGATTTGCGCGGCAGTTAAAGTATTTGCTAATGGAGTCACAATCCCTCTGTTAGTTCTTACTTCGTTCAAAAGATCAATTGCTGCTTGATTATTCACCCCAATATTGCACTCAGCTGCGATATAGTTCATTTCAGACCTACGCAATAATGGAATCATCGTAGCATATGCTGGGTTGTAATTATCAGGTTGATAAAATTTATTGACAATAAAGTTAGTTCCAAGCGCTTTTGTGGTATATAGGTAACGGATATCATTAGCACCTACACCAGCTACTGTTGTTTGAAACATGGTATTATAGGCAGAACTACTTTTCTGCAATTGATTTGCCGGAAGTGCGGCGAAAACCCATGTATTACCAATCGCTTTTAAATCAAATACATTTAGCGCAAAAAGATTTTCTGTAGAGAAAGTATAATCTCTATCCTTTTCTAAACTAGCAGCAATGTTCGAAGTTTGGATCCAAGGAAAAATCTGGTTCCCACTACTCATAACTTCCATCGCATTTGCCAAAGCATTTACTTTATCACCTTGCCATAAATAGGCTCTTGCAGCAAGACCTTTTACCGCAAAGTAGTTTAAACGCTGGTGACGATTGTTCATAAACTCACTTGTTGAGCGTTTCGCCCCATTTTTAATTGGATCGATACTAAGATTGGTCGCCGCATCTTGCAAATCCTGCAAGAGCAGTTTCATCACCTCATTTCCTGTTAAACGTGGGTTAACTTCGGTAGTTAACGATCTCATGTAAGGGATGGCAACTTTGGTTAAATCTGTTGATGCAAAAAGACGCATCAAGTCTAGATGAACATAAGCCCTGATAGCTAGCGCTTCGCCTTTAATTATCTGATAGTTGGTACCTGTAAAAAGTGCTTTATCCTGATCTATATGATCTAGAATATTATTCGCATTGGCAATTACATTATACATTGAGCTCCATATATTGTCTACCTTCGGGCGTAATAATGTGGTTTTATAGGTAAAATTAAAGGTCGACAAATCTCGGTATGTCGCATTATTAAACAAGTCATATTGTGCGGCAGCCGCATCCATGAAGCCGAAAGTTAACTCGCGCCCATAAAGCGGTTCGGTTTTCATGATTGCATAACAACCCAATAGCGCATCTTTATAACCTTGTTCGGTTTCAAATAATACGTCTGATTTTATTTTTGTACTGGGTTGTACATCAAGCCATTTTTTACAAGAAGCACAAGAAACAATGACGATCAACGTCAGTAAGCTTGCATATATTCTATTTCTCATTTCAAATTCTTTTAGGTTAGTAAAAATTGAATTATTAGAAGTTGGCATTTAACGTTAAAGTACTGTAACGGGCAAATGGATAACTTGTACCACGTTCTACACGTACTGTACTAAACTGATAAACATCATTTAGGTTAAGCATTACATTCAAACTCTGTAAACCTGCTTTTTTAATGAATGCAAAACGATAGAAATCGTATCCAACATTAACTGATGAAATGTTTAGTTCGCTTAAGTTTTGTACAAATCGAGAAGTTGCAAGGGTAATGGCGTTTGAAGTTCCAATGTTTTTAAACAGCACATTATCGCCAGGCTTTTTCCAACTATCATAATAAGCGCGTTTATCAACGTTGTAGTTTAACAATGCGTTCTCTACTTTATCGACTAAGGTTTGATTGTAAATTTGGCCTCCTATTCTGTAGCGACCAATGATGCCCACACTAAATCCTTTGTAATCGAAATTAGCACCAATGGTTCCTAATAATTTAGGCTGATTTACCCCTACTACTACTTTGTCGGTAGCATCCCAAGTATCAGTTACCGATCCATCTCTCTTCACAAAGATTTCTTTTCCAGTAGCTGGATCAATACCATTTGAACGAACTGCCCAAATAGCATCCAATGATTGCCCTTCCTCGAATCTCACCAATGGTTTATTGCTGGTTCTAGAAAGTTGATCTTGTGCATTGGTTAAGCTTTGTAGTGAATTGGAGATTTTAACAATCTTATTGGTATTGGCTGCTCCAGTAGCAAATAAATTTAGGGACTGTCTATGCTCACTATTCATTAACATTTTATAGTTCACTCTAAATTCAATCCCTTTATTTACGATCTGCCCTAAATTGGCTTTGTAAGTAGCGAATCCTAATGATGGAGGCGTTGTAATATCTGTTAATAAGTTATTAGTCGTGCCTTTGTAAACATCAACACGGAAACTTAAGCGCTTTAAAAGCTCCACATCCAATCCGATGTTGTAATCCATACGCTGTTGCCATTTTAAATCATTGTTAGCTAAGCCATTTAAATAAGTACCCAACATGCCTTGATACGAGTTGTCTACAAAGTAATTGTACAATAACATTGCTTGATAAGCATTGAAATTCTGGGAACCTGTATTTCCTACTGAACCTCTTAATTTTAAGAGATTGATCACTTTATTGTCGCTCAAGAACTGTTCTTTATGGATATTCCATCCAGCACCTGCCGACCAAAAAGCTCCCCAGCGATCATTAGCACCAAACTGGGATGAAGTACTGTAACGAAGGGAAAGATCTGCAAAATATCTTCCATCAAATGAGTAATTAACTGCAGCTAAAGTACCTAGCTCTCTAGTCAAAGCTTCGCTTCCATTAGGTTTACCATTTACGGCAAATTGTTTTGCAAAAATGATGTTATCCATTCTGTCGTTAGGAAAACCAATTGCCGAGTACAAATAGCTATCTGTTTTATCCTCACGCATATTAGCACCAATATTGGTATATAAAGCATGACGTCCCCATTCTTTGGAATAGTTCATGTTTAAATCGCCAGACAACATTGTAGCATGGCCATTACCCTTATCGTAAGTTCCCTTCAAGAACAAGTTATCGCCAGTAAAGCCCAAAAATTTAGTGTGGCTACCTGGATAGAATAATTCAGAACCATTTTCCGTGCTGCTTAAACCTACCCGGGCAATTACACGAATATTTTCGTTCGCTTTCCATTCTATATGGGTATTGTTGGTGAAGTTGGTATAAGTTGAGGTATTTTTGGTATTGATGGTCGCATTATACATTGGATTGTAAACACTTTCCGAAAAAATAGGACCAATACCTAGCAATTTGCGAATGCTACCATCTTCATTGTATGGCCTCCAATAAGAATTTAACTTAGCGTAATCGCCAAAACTACCATATGGTGAATTAACTGCATTTACTTTGTTTAATTGAAATTGGTTCCTGAATAGCACATTTTTCAAGCGATAAGTTAAAGAAAAAGCACCTCCAAAGTTCTTTCTTTCGCTTCCCTTCATTACCCCTTGGGTATTGTTGGTAAAGAACGAAAGTCCGGCCCTTAAGTTGTTATCACCAGCATCTAAGCTAATTGCATGTCTATTGCTGGTACCTAATTGAATAGGTTGTGCCAACCAATCGGTATTTACACCATTTTGAACCTCTTTTAGATTCGCGTAATATAAACTGTCGTATGTTAAACCAACAATAGGTTGAGGCCTGGTATAAGCGCCCAATTGCTTTTCTAAATCCAGCTTCTCGGCTGCATTCGCTAAATCATAGCTACTTAAATCTGGACTTTCAATACCGAAAGTTCCGTTATAGCTAATTCTTAATTCGCCAGGTTTGGCTTTGATCAATTCGATTACGATTACCCCATTTGCCGCTCTAGAACCATAAAGGGCCTTTGCAGAAGCATCTTTCAAGATGGTAACAGATTCAATTCTAACCAAAGGTAAATCGGCTACTTTATCAATGGTCATTTCAAAACCATCAACAATAAAAAGAGGCTGATTAGGTTTAGTGGCATACTCACCTTTTAAGTCTGGAAAGGAAGATGAGCCCCTGATTTGCATATCGGGCAATTTGTTAGGATCAGAACCGTTCACAAAATCATCGATAATGTTTAAAGATGGTTCGATGTTCTTTAAGCTTTGAAAGATATTAAGTGATCCTGCGCTTTGCAATTCTTTAGCAGAAATTTTTGTAACTGCACCAGTAAAGCTATCTGCTTTACGGTTAAAGGGAATACCTGTTACAATGATTTCTTTAATCTCAGTATTGCTTGCCTTCATTTCAATTTTAAGTGAAGTCTTTCCAGCAATAGC
>DATJDT010000305.1:0-3682 GCA_035497275.1 Pedobacter sp. | reverse complement strand
CTTTAGAGAACAAAGAGAAGAAGAATATAAAGCGCGTCGCGCCCTCGAACTGTTCGACGTAATTGGCGAAGAAGGTACTGGTAGATGGCAGATCGACAAACATGTTGGTCAGATAAGCTATTCTGCCGACGCATAAGCTCTCGGTCACATTGAATTAAAAAGGGAACAATTGGCAATCTTTAAAAGATTGTCAATTGTTCCCTTTTTTTGTTATATTCACACTATGTCGAAGAAAGACAAAAAGAAAAAGGACAAGGATAAAAAAAAGAAGAAAAAGAAAAAAGAATGCTGTGAAAAGTATTTGAAAGGGAAAAGATGCGATAATTGTCCAAATGGCTAATGTTATACGGACAACCACTCTTTAAAAATTGCCGATTTTCTTCTACTGGTAATCAATTCTTTATCAATGGGTATATTATGTACTATTTTAAGAAATCTCAATTGGTATGAACTAAAAGAGACAACTGCTGCCCTATGTACAATATCCTTTCTATTAATCTGAAAATAGTTTACTGCATTAAGAAAATCCATTGATTCGGCTATTGTGTTTGGCCAAATTGTTGTAACGCCTTTAAAATCAACCGCAAAACAAGTTTTATTTTCATGATAAATAAGAGCCGGCTGACTTGCTTCAAGAGCCTTATTTCGTCTCTGTTTCATCAATGCAGGATCTATCTCTATCCTTTGATAGCGCATCTTTGGCACTTTTAGATATTCATAGTATAGCAAATACACTAAGTTTATTGTAAAGATAAAAAGTACTATATAGATAAATAGGTTCTTAAAATAACCTGAATTAAATATGTTTTCATCTTTAATCCAAAATAAAAGCATCGCCAGTAAAAATGCATTAAATGAAGCCAAACAAAATCCAAAAATGAACTGATATTTGAGCCGTTTTGCTCCCAAACCATATTCATCAAAAGCTTTATTTACAATTCTGCTTACCATAAATATGTATTCTATCAACAAGTAAGCGATTACCATACTGTAAAATAGCGAAGCATAATAATAGCTCCGAGTAAACAATTCTAGCCATGCTTTTTTGGAGCCATTTACAACCACAAAATGGGAAGCCAAAAGCGCAACAAACAAACGAATTAATAGATGGTAAATTCCTTTTTGAGTTAACATTTTAATTGAGATTTAAAGTTATAATCATAAACGTAGCCTAAATAACTAAATAATCAAATAATTGAAATGGATAATGTACCGTTCGTCAAAAAAGATGTTACCATTCGGTAAAACTGAGCCAAAAACCGCCCATCTACCATATCAAAAGCCATTACTTTCGGTTAAGCTAAAATAAATTAGCTCATTAATTTTCGCGAAATGGAAAAACAACCTTTCACACCTGCAGGCGTTTTAGCCTTACAGCAATGGCTGTATCAGTTACCTCAACTTCAATTTGATGAAGAGATTCTATCCATGCAAACCAATTTCGAAACTTGGTCTTTGGCACATCTTGAACTTACGGTAAAACAGCTTGCTTTTTTCAATAAACTAAGTGAAACAGCCAAAAATGACCTAGCCTGTAAAGTCCAATTGGGAGCAGCCTACAAAAAGTCGATTACCTTAATCCAGTATCAGCAAAAAAGCAGCGACCCAGTTCCTCCAGATGATAAACTTTTTGAACCAAAAAGTAGCATAACCGTAACAAGTCACAATGATGGTACTTATAACGTAAATGGCGAGGTTGAAATTGAAGTGACTTATATTAGTTAAGCTTAGCCCTGCCTGCTAAGCCGGCAGGGCTAATTTACCAGATGGAGTTAAACCTACCCTTCGAAGCCATTAAATTAAAATTGGCTACTTATGCCGCCTTAAGGCCTGAGGCTTGGCATAGCATTTCGGCGCAACTTAAATCGACCGCACTCAAAGCCGATGAAAGTTTTACCAGAGAAAAAGGTAGTATAGCTTATGTTGTTAGCGGACTGATGAAAGAGTACGACAGCCGAGCACGCAAAAAACCTGCTATCGTTAATTTCATCAACAGTACAAATTTCATCCTCACCACAGAGCATAATCGAAATCGCTACTTAAAAGCCATTACAGACACAACCATAGTTTACCTAGATTTCGAGAGCTTGCTATCCTTGTTTTTACTGTTTAGGGAGCTAAAACCGATATATGATGCCGCGCTAGTTAATTACGAAGAAGGCTTAGACTTTAGACATAGCTTGCTCGAAGAGCGATTAGCCACAAAAAAGATCCAAAGTTTTATCATCCAATATCGTCCCATTCTTTCGTATTTGAAAAAGAAAGACATCGCAAATTACTGTCATATTCCATATGATAACTTTGTGCGGCATTACAATGATCTATTGTAAATAACAGTATTCACTGACAATCGTCTGTTTTTTTCACGTCATTTCATCAGTTACAAGCACAAGTAAGCCAAGTTAATTTTGGTCTGTCACATTAATTAAAATAAAGATGAAATCGTTTTTACTGAAGCATAAAGAACAAATACTGATCTATAGCTGTACATTATTGGTTTTCCTATGGATTTACACAGCCTTTAGCAAACTAGCTGACCTGAAAGACTTTAAACATCAACTAGCTAATCAAACCTTTGGAAAAACAGCTGCAACAAATTTATTATGGTTTATCCCTAGTAGTGAAATTACTGCAGCAATTTTATTGCTCTTTCGCAAAACCCGTTTAGTTGGTTTAATGCTCTCTGCCCTATTAATGCTATTGTTTACTGGATATATCGCTTTGGTGCTACTGGGTTATTATAACCGGACACCTTGCAGCTGTGGTGGCGTATTAAAAGCAATGGGATGGCAAATGCATTTCTGGTTTAATGTTTTCTTTTTAATGCTAAGTGCCATAGGAATTTACTTGAATAGGAGCATCAAGTATCAAGACATGGCGCTTTAAGCATGATGCCTAACAAGCAGTAAAACTACAACGCTTTTTCAAGTTCTGGGAACATTTAAAAGCAGGTATTAAGCCTACCATAGTGGCTATATAAAAAAAACAATCTTAAATTTAAAACCAACTTTTTCGTCTGCTTTTTCAAATGCAAAATAGCAGTCTATTACAATGAAAAATTTAAAAAAATTATTACCAGCGTTTGCCTTAGTAGTAGGCTTGGGTTTAGTGTTTACACAAAGTGCTTTTAAAGCAGAGAAATTCGCTACGCCAACACATTACAACTCAAATCCATCGGCAATAACTGCACCAGTTTGGGTGCCACTTGGCAGTAAGGTTATTGGTACTGAAGAAGGAGAATATAGCTGTAATGACAACCCAACAAGACCTTGCTTAGCATCTTTAAGCATGGGGGTATACACATACGAAGCCTATGGCAATTTCGAACAAAACTAGATCTCTTTTCTAGTATTACAAGGCTTTTCAACCTTGGTCAGTTTAAATGAGCAAGATTTGAAAAGCCTTTATTTTATCTTATATTCTGCGGTAAACCACTTATCAAAATCTCTTCATCAGGAATTGGCAAAGCGTAGCGTTTACTATTTGGCAATAAAGTATACGTAAGTCCATTTACATTTCTGGTTAGAGTTGTTGCATTAGCAGGCTCGAGGTTAAGGCGCTTTAAATCCATCCACCTCGTTCCTCTACAAATCAATTCCTTTCTGCGTTCAGCTAGAATAAGAGCAAGTACATTTATTGTATTACCGATAGTATAAGGGAGATAAGTTCCAGTTTTGTACCG
>DATJDT010000304.1:0-4827 GCA_035497275.1 Pedobacter sp. | reverse complement strand
GAAAATATTTATTTACTATAAAAAGAATTAAAATGGACGAGAATTCAAATGACATCAGTAAATGCCCAGTTCATGGAGCAATAAAAAAACAAAATGTAGGCGGCGGCGGGACCAAAAACCGTGACTGGTGGCCAAATCAATTAAAACTGAATATACTTCGTCAACATTCATCTTTATCTAATCCCATGGATAAGAATTTTAGCTATGCCGAAGCATTTAAAAGTCTGGACCTTGCTGCCGTAAAAAAAGATTTGACAGCTTTGATGACCGATTCTCAAGATTGGTGGCCGGCAGATTTTGGTCACTATGGTGGTTTATTTATAAGAATGGCCTGGCATAGTGCAGGTACCTATCGTGTTGGGGATGGACGAGGTGGAGCAGGTCAAGGTCAACAACGTTTTGCCCCACTAAATAGTTGGCCAGATAATGTTAGTTTAGATAAAGCTCGTAGGCTACTTTGGCCAATCAAACAAAAATACGGCAATAAAATATCATGGGCTGATTTAATCATCCTTACAGGAAATGTAGCTTTAGAATCAATGGGGTTTAAAACATTTGGTTTTGCGGGCGGGCGTGAAGATGTTTTTGAAGCTAACGAAGATATATATTGGGGATCGGAAAAAACCTGGCTAGGTAATGACGAACGTTACTCAATAGGTTCAGAGGGATTAACCGCACATGGTGTTTTGGTCTCAGACGAAGATGCAGATGGTGACAGACACTCCCATGACCTGGAAAAACCCTTAGCCGCTGCGCATATGGGCTTAATTTATGTAAATCCTGAAGGTCCAAATGGCAACCCCGATCCTATTGCAGCAGCTAAAGATATACGAGAAACATTTGCGCGCATGGCAATGGATGATGAAGAAACTGTTGCATTAATTGCTGGGGGCCATACTTTTGGAAAAACACATGGTGCTGCTTCATCTGATCATGTAGGTAAAGAACCTGAAGCTGCAGGTCTTGAGCACCAGGGATTTGGATGGACCAATACCTATGGTAGTGGCAAAGGTGCTGATACGATTACCAGCGGACTTGAAGTAACCTGGACCACAACACCAACGCAATGGAGTAATAATTTCTTTGAAAACCTTTTTGGTTTTGAATGGGAATTAACCCAAAGTCCGGGTGGCGCACACCAATGGGTAGCAAAAGATGCCGAAAATATCATCCCTGATGCTTTTGATAAGACGAAGAAACATAAACCCAGTATGCTTACAACTGATCTTTCTTTAAGATTGGATCCAGCTTATGAAAAAATATCCAGACGGTTTCTCGAAAACCCTGATCAATTCGCTGATGCCTTCGCTCGTGCTTGGTTTAAGTTAACACACCGCGATATGGGACCAGTAGCTCGCTATTTAGGTCCTGAAGTACCGAAGGAAGAATTGATTTGGCAAGACCCAATTCCTGCAGTTAATCATCCCTTAATAGATCAGGATGATATTGCTTCATTAAAAACTCAAGTACTAGAATCTGGCCTAACAATAGGTCAATTAGTAACTACCGCATGGGCAGCTGCGTCGACTTTTAGAGGAGGTGATAAGCGTGGTGGGGTCAATGGCGCGCGTATTCGGTTAGCTCCTCAAAGATATTGGCAGGCTAATAATCCTGCACAATTGGATAAGGTATTGGGTACTTTAGAAAATATTCAAAAGCAATTTAATAATGCCCAAACCGATAAAAGAGTTTCCATAGCCGATTTAATTGTGCTTGCAGCAGGTGCTGCCATTGAGAAAGCCGCGAAAGCTGCTGGTCAAAATATCAGTGTACCATTTAATGCTGGGCGAATGGACGCCTCTCAGGCACAAACTGATGTAGAATCATTTAGTTATATGGAACCGGTTGCTGATGGTTTCCGAAATTATAAAAAACAGCGTACTCCATCCTCCACAGAAGAATTATTAATTGATAAAGCGCAATTACTAACCCTATCTGCTCCAGAGTTAGCTGTTCTTGTGGCAGGAATGCGCGCCTTAAATGCCAATTATGATGGGTCCAACCATGGAATATTGACCAATCGCCCTGAACAATTAACAAACGACTTCTTTGTGAACTTACTTGATATGAATACCTCATGGAAGGCTGCTAATCAGGATAAAGAGTTGTATGAAGGCCTAGATCGTAAAACTGGTGTTGTAAAATGGACAGCAACCCGTGCTGACTTGGTATTTGGTTCAAATGCTGAATTAAGAGCAATTGCAGAGGTTTATGCTCAAAACGATGCGCAAGATAAATTCTCCCAAGATTTTGTTGCCGCATGGAATAAAGTGATGAATCTGGATCGATTTGATCTTGCATAATTTTGAATTATCAAAATTCAATGCGATCTTTGTTATAATGCAAAATTTTAACAACAATAATCAAACGCGTATTCATGCCCTAAACAAAGGGCATGAATGTGCTATTGTTGTCAACCGTAAGTTCTCCCAAAAGAACTACGCATTAGGCTTTACGTTCCAATCTACGAGTAAAGACTTTATTAATTAACCCCGGGTTTTCACATCCTTCTTTTTAACTCGGGGAAATTCGATCACCTATTATTTTGTTATCATTTCAACTTTTGCAAAAAAGCAACGATTATTATTTACTTATATTTTTTTATTATGCAGACTAAATCCATTCTTCTATCTAAAAGCGATTTTAAATTTTTAAATGAGCATTTTGAAAAAGCAGTTATGAGCGATTATAATAAATCGCGTTTAAGGGTAGAAATTAAAAATGCTACTATATATGAAGATAGTGAATTGCCCAAAGATGTGATATCGCTTCACACTGAAGCGACAATTGTCAGTACAGAAAGCAACCAAGAATTTACCTTTAAATTGGTTAAGCCAACTGAAGCAGATATTAAAATGAAAAAAGTATCCATATTTGCTCCAATTAGCATTGCTTTATTGGGGTATCAAAAAGGTGATTTAATTAACTGGGAAATGCCCGATGGAATTAAGGAGTTTAAAATTATTGACGTTAATCAATTGACTCAGCTTTAACCAGCTGTCATTAATTTGTATTTTTGACACATGCAATCAACAAGAACAGAAAAACTCAAAAAGTGGGCCAAAAAGCTAGGGTTTTGGGGTTTTCTGTTCTTCCTTGTCAAAGGTTTAGTTTGGCTTGCAATAGGTTACTTTGCGCTTAACTAATTAAGCTTTTCTTCTGGCTTTTTCTTTTGCTATTAATCCAAGTTCACGGCCAGTTTGCCCAGCAACAGAAGTGTTTTCTTGTGCACGTCTAAATAAATAGGGCATTACTGCTTTAATTGGTCCATAAGGAACATATTTAGCAACATTGTAACCCGCATCTGATAAATTAAAGCTTAGATTATCACTCATTCCCAATAACTGTGCAAAATATACGTGTGGATGGTTATGAGGAATGTTATTCTCATCAATTAAGGTTGTTAACAAGCGCGAGCTTTCTTCATTGTGCGTTCCACAAACAATGCCAATCTGATCGATATGCTTTACACAAAAACGTAAAGATTCATCATAATCTCTATCAGACGATGCCTTATCAGGTTGTATTGGAGATGGATACCCCATTTCTTCAGCACGTTTACGTTCTTTCTCCATATATGCTCCACGAACCATCTTAACACCCAAAATAAAACCAGTTTCTTTAGCAATTAAATAGTCGGCCTTTAAATCTGCCAACTTATCATGGCGATACATTTGATAAGTATTATAAACAATTACTCTTTCCTTATTATACTTTGTCATCATCTCCAAAGCTAACTCGTCAATTGTGTCTTGAATCCAAGTTTCTTCAGCATCAATCATGATCGGTACTTGTTTATTGTATGCGGTTTTGCAGATTTTTTCACATCTTGCTTTAACTCTTTCATACTCTTCAGCTTCGCTGGATGTTAAAGTTTGTTTTGCATCTAATTTTTCTAACAAAGCAAAACGACCAATTCCTGTAACTTTGAAAACAGTAATCGGAATACGGATATCCCCATCTGCCCTATCAATTGTACGGATAATTTCTTCGCAGGTGAAATTAAATACTTCTTCTTCCTCTTCACCCTCAACCGAATAATCTAAAATAGTCCCTACTTTTCCTTGATGCAATTGTTCGATGGTATGTTCACATTCTTCAATTGTTTCGCCACCGCAAAATTGCTTGAATATAGTAGCTTTGATAGCCCATTTAATTGGAAAACCAATATTTAACAAGAAATTGGCTATGGGTGGACCAACCTGGGTTAGAAAATTACTACTTATAATTTTAAAGAGCCAAAAGCCTTGATTTAATTCTGCATTGGACTTATTGCGAAAGGCAATTTCGGTATTATCAAAGTTGATTATTTTTTTGGGAGATACTTCCATTTTTATACTTAGTTGGTCAGTGGAGTGCAAAAATATAAATTCAAATCATTGTAATGGCAAAACCCTTTATAAATAATTGTAAATTTGCTTCACAATGATACAATTTAAACTAGAAGGTGAATTTATTCCGTTGATTGCACTCTTAAAAGCAACCGGATTGGTACAAAGTGGTGGCGAAGCCCAAACTGTTGTAGAAGAAGGCTTGATTAAATACAACGGACAAGTAGATAATAGAAAACGCTTAAAGGTCCGTGTTGGAGATAAAATTGATTTTATGGGCAGTAAAATAGAAGTTATTTAATGGAGCCGATTAATAGCGCAGGACATTCAATTTATTTTGAATCAGGTTTAAGTCCCTTAAAAGATATTATTGCACAAAATAAATACAGCAAGGTTTTTGTATTTGTTGATACCCACACCTCTGCCTTGTGTATTCCCGTATTTAGATCTTTTTTAAACGACCTCGAAGATTTTGATATCATCGAAACTGATCCCG
>DATJDT010000303.1:0-3356 GCA_035497275.1 Pedobacter sp. | reverse complement strand
CGAATTGCTCAGGCGATTTCCCGGTTTTGGTTCGATTCCCGCTGCAGATAACCGCCAAGTGTATGTCGTAAATGCCAGCGCATATTTTCTGTTAATAAAACTGCTGAAATAATTTGTAAAGCCTCATTCTTAGCTCCCTGTGGAGTAATTTCGCCTTTTAATTTCTTGCCACCAATAATTTCGAATGCATTCATATTTTTTAAATAAGATCGTCATGCAAGGTACGAAGCAATCTGTTTATAGATTATTCGTAAGACGAATAGGTTTTAATGTCTTTGTTTTGGATTGTTTCTTTGCTGCGGACGGCCATTGTTATTTTGGCGACCCTTATTGTTGTTGTTTCTACCTCGATTATTATTGTTTGATCGCACAGGCTGCGGTCTAAACTCCACTTTTTGCAAGTTTACGTTTTCTTCTAGTACTAAATTGCCGCCCGAAAGTTCACGAAGGTTTTTAAGAATTACTTCATCCGCAACATTATCCTTATTCCACTGTACATAAGCCATTTTCATGAAATTGGCAATACCTTGAACCATAGCTGCTTTACGCTCTGGTTGTTCTTCTTCCATCGTTTTGGCAATCAGCTTCTCCACTGTTTTCCCGTAGTGCTTATAGGTAATTCTTTGTTGCGGATAACCGATATGTGCAGGTTTAAATTGAGCAGCTTCAGGTAGAGGTTTCGGGTAGGGACTATCAACATCAATTTTATAATCAGAAATGATGTGCAGGTGATCCCAAAGTTTATGTTTAAAATCTGCAACATCACGTAAATGAGGGTTTAAAAACCCCATCAGATCTATCACTGCTTGTGCATACTTATTACGTTCTTCTTTAGTCGGCAAATCAATAATGTACTTAACCATGTTTTGTACATTACGGCCATATTCCGCTAAAATTAAATCACTTCGTGTGGTATTATAATCAAAATTCATGATGGGTTTTGCTTAAATATAAAATTAAAAAATCTATTGCAAAAGCATTATGAAATAACCATAAATAGAAAATTAGATGTTATGAGAACTAAATCTATGTTTTCTTAAGGAATATTATGGTTAAGAGTTCATCGAAATGAACAATTGCAGTTCAAATATAAGTTTTTTTTCCGACTTACGAAGTTTAAAACGCAAGATGCATAGAACTTCGTAAGTCGAGAGTCGGCAAATCCCTACCTCACTATTCTCAACTTCGCAAATTTCAATAGCAATTGTTTATTACCTAATCCCTGAAAGAATACAGTTGCCTTTACTTCGGGCAATATGCCTTCTAAGTTTACAATTTTTCCAAAACCGAATTTTTCATGCTCAACATCCATTCCATTTTGAAACTCGCTGGCTGCATTCGGCATAAAACCAGGGGTTGGTACATGGGCTTTAGGTAAAATAGAGGTTGTTTTTGGTCTAATTGTAGTGGCACTACTACTTGGACTGTTGAGTTTTGGTTTTGTGATAACCTCGCGCTGCTGCGTCCAACTTTTACGTTCATTGTCAAAACTATTTTCCCCAAAACTACTTTTTGTTGGTTTTACAACTTCCAATTCTAAATAGGATGGATTGATTTCATTGATAAAACGACTAGGCTCACAAGAAGTCAAAGTTCCCCAACGGTATCTGGAGGTAGCATACGTTAGTGTTAATTTTTTTTCTGCACGGGTAATTGCAACATAAAATAAACGTCTTTCTTCTTCTAGATCTGTTCTCGATGTTAGCGACATTTGTGATGGGAAAAGATTCTCTTCCAAACCAACAACAAATACGTTTTTAAACTCCAATCCTTTAGCAGAATGGATAGTCATCAAAGAAACAGTGTCCGCATCTTTATCGTTCTGGCGATCATCATTTGTTAATAATGCAATGTCTTGCATAAATATAGCTAAGCTACGATCTTCGATATCTTCACGTTCGGCGAACTCTTTAATACCATTGAGCAATTCTTGAATATTTTCATACCTACTTCTGCCCTCTACACTATCATCAGTATGCAATTCTTTTAGAATTCCAGAATGTTGAGCAATGTATAATGCAGTTTCATAAGCATCTAATTTCTTGGATTCTGCAGCAAAACTTTGGATCATGACTGCGAAATCATTTAACTGATTGGCAATTCTCCCTTGTATATAATGTTGTGGATTACAAATTACCTGCCACATGGTTGTATCGTGTTGATCGGCGGCAGCAGAGATTTTCTCTACAGTAGTGTCACCTAAACCCCGACGAGGATAATTAATTACCCGTTTTATGGCTTCTTCATCAGCAGGGTTAAAAGTTAATCGGAAATAAGCGATTAAGTCTTTAACTTCCTTTCGTTGATAAAATGACAATCCTCCATATATTTTATAAGGCACATTTAATTTCCTTAAGGCCTCTTCCATGGCTCTGCTCTGCGCATTAGTGCGATATAAAATAGCAAAATCTTTGTGCGAAAGGCCACTATTTAAACGGTCTTGAACAATCGCTTCGGCAACCAATTTTCCTTCTTCATTGTCTGTAAAGGCACGAGATACCTTAATGCGATCTCCTTTCTCATTATCGGAAAATACATTTTTCTCCAGTTGGTTTTTATTGTTCTTAATAATGCTATTCGCAACTTCAACAATGTTTTGGGTGGAACGATAATTTTGTTCTAGTTTATATACTTTTAAATCAGGATAATCGCGCTCGAAATTTAAGATATTTTGAATATTAGCGCCACGGAAGGCATAAATACTTTGAGCATCATCACCTACTACACAGATATTTTGATAGGCAGCGGCTAATTTTTTTACAATAGTGTATTGAGAAAAGTTGGTATCCTGATACTCATCAACCATCAAATACCTAAATTTTTGCTGGTACTTATTTAGTACATCTGGATGGTTCTTTAGCAGAACATTTGTTTTGAATAGTAAATCATCAAAATCCATAGCACCAGCTTTGTAACAACGTTTAGCATAGGTTTCATAAATTAAACCTAATAAAGGGCGTTTATTGCTAGTATCCTCTGCCTGAATTTGATCGTTTTCTAAGTATTCTGTTGGAGATACTAAATTGTTTTTTGCAGACGAGATTCGATTGAAAACAATGTTGGCAGCATATAATTTATCATCCAGCTGCATTTCTTTCAAAATTGTTCGAACTAAGCTTTTACTATCGTCGCTATCATAAATCGTAAAATTAGAAGGATACCCTATTTTTTCAGCTTCTACACGTAAAATTTTGGCAAATACAGAGTGGAAGGTGCCCATCCAAATATTTTTGGCTTCGCCACCAACTACTTTCCCAATTCGCTCACGCATGTCTTTGCTGGCTTTATTGGTAAAAGTAAGTACTAAAATGTTGAACGGATCAACACCTTTTTGTATTAAATGCGCAACTCGATAA
>DATJDT010000302.1:0-3272 GCA_035497275.1 Pedobacter sp. | reverse complement strand
GTTTTTATGTCCCTTATCATAGCTGAGTTGATATCTTACAAAAATGAAGATCAAAATGCAACTCGCCAGTCCTATAGATAGTCCAAATACATTAATTGCCGTATAACCTTTATATTTCCAAAGGTTACGCATAGCTATTTTTAAATTTAACTTAAACATGCTTTATTGTTGTTTGGTTTATTGGTTTGTGTTTACCGTTTAATGATGCCAATTTTGTACCAAGGTTAACCAAGAATATAAATAACTATATATCAGCTTATTAATAAATTAACGCTTTCAAAAATGTTCGTTAACGAACACCTACCTGTACAATTGTGAACGGTTAATTTACTCGTACTTTAAAGCATCAACAGGATTTGCTTTTGCTGCCTTTCGTGCTTGTAAGCTTACGGTAACTAAGGTTAACACTATGGTTATAACGGCACTCAAAATAAATGGCAATATTGGAATGTCGATGCTATAGGCAAACGTTTTAAGCCATTTTTTGGTAAGAATATAAGCTAATGGCCACGATATAAAGTTGGCAATAACTACCATTACAAAAAATGAAGTATTAAGTAACTTTAAAACTTGTAAGTCTGTAGCACCTAAAATCTTACGTATTGCAATTTCTTTCATCCGTCCATTCGTTACGTATTTTGCAAAAGCAAACAAACCTAACCCAGCTATAAAGATCGTGAGGATAGCTGCGGCGAAAAAAACTGATTGTAATTGCTCTTGTTTTTTGAAAAGTTTTCCATATAATTCATCTAAGAACTCATAACGAAAATCTTCCCCATCTAATGGATTAATCTCAGGCCATTTAGCTTTCAAGGCAGCCAATGCACTGGCCATTTGATGCCCATCTACTTTGAGCATAATCTGCGTTTTAAAGTTGCTACATGGATCATTAATCATATAAATAGTTGGTTGAACTGAATTTTCGAAACCTTGTGATTTAAAATCTTTAATTACACCAACAATTTTGTAATCGATTTCGCAGCCTCTAATAATTTTCCCAATGGGATTCTTAAGGCCATACTTGGCGATAGCACTTTCATTAATTATCGCAGAATTTGCAGTATCTGTTTTAAAGTCTCTAGAGAAAAAACGACCTTCTCGAAGCTTTATATCCAAGGTTTCGAAATAGTCGAAATCAACATCTACGAAATCTATATTTGCCGAAATACCGTTAGCGGTGTAACTATTTATACCATTTGCTTTTCCATCGGGGATAAAACTTGCCACTGTTGCAGATTGAACTCCGGGGATTTTCAAAATCTTATCTCTTACTGGTTCAAATTTAGGAGGTTGATTAAAGAACGAGATATTTTTAATGTACACCACTTGGTTCGGGGTAAATCCTAAATCTTCGTTCTGCATATATTTAAGTTGCGAGTTGATTATTAACAAGCCAATAATGAACACAACCGCAATACTAAATTGAAAGATCAATAGGCCGTTACGTAGCCAAGAACTCTGCTTGCTTGTGGAAAAGTTACCTTTTAATACCAATGCTGGCTTGAAGCCAGCTAGAACTACCGCAGGATAAATACCCGCTACTACGGTAATGGTACATAGAATAAGCGGCAATTGCAGTGATAAATCATTTCCAAAATTCCAGATTGATAGCTTAACTTGGAAGAGGTTATTAAAGCTCGGCAATACTAATTCTGCTAAAATCAAGGCTAAAATTGTAGCCGCCATACATTGCATAAAGATCTCAAGTAGAAATTGTATGGTGAGTTGAAATCGATAAGCCCCTAGCACCTTTTTTACGCCAACTTCTTTAGCTCGTTTAGTTGCTTGTGCAATGCTCAGATTAGTAAAATTGATACAGGCAATGACTAGAATTAAAATCGCTAATACCGAGAGTGCTATCAATATTTTATAAGGTCCATTATTGCCTGCTTTCGGTCTTAGATGAAGGTTCGACAATGGGTCTAAAAATGTTGCAATGCTTTTTACTCCGTCAATTGTTTTCTTACTGCTACTTTTCAATAACTCTGTTCTATATAGATCCGTAATTTTTTGGGATAGCTTAACTACATCCGTTTCAGGTTTAACTTGCAGATAAATGGTGTAGTCATTCATATCATAATTATCTCCTCCACCAAACTCATTACCTATTGATATCCCATCGAAACTAAAGTTTGATTGTACATTTTTTTTGATAGACCCATCAATTATTCCGGTTATCCCAGAGTTACTTGCGCCAAAGCCAACCATTTCAGGTTTATGATCTTTTTTATTGGGAAATAACGTACGCATATTTTCCTCGCTCAAATAAGTGAGCCTTTCTACATCTCCGCTTGGTTTTTGTAAGCCGCCGTTAGGCTGGATATTCAATATCTTCGCTGCTTGATAATCGGCCTGAAGAATATTATTGGTAAAAATAGTGTTTTTGCCATTCTTGATCACCAGTTCAAAAGAACTTCCTTTCACAAGGCCGGCTAACTCAACTTCTGGGAAATTTTGCTTGATAGCTTTCGCAAATGGGGCAGCTACATAATTAGTTTTAAATTCGGGATAAGCAATACCTACCGCATAAATCCTATCATAATTCGGATTTTCTTTATCAAAACTGGTTTCATAAGTAGCATACATCATTAATAAAATAAAGGCAGCCAGAGCAATGGCTAATCCACCAACATTAATGGCAGTTATTCCTTTATTTTTCCAAAGATTCCGAAGCGCTATTTTCAGGTTAAGTTTGAACATTTGCAATATGATTATGGATAATACTTTTATTCGTACTTAAGTGCATCTACTGGATTCGCATTAGCAGCTTTAAAAGATTGTAAGCTAACAATAATGACGGTAAGCAAAAGGGTAAATACACCCGATAGGATAAATGGTAAGATTGGCATGCTTATCCTAAAGGCAAACTCACTAAGCCATTGATTTAAAATTAAATAAGCAACTGGCCAAGCAATTAAATTGGCTATAATTACTAGAATGGCAAAATTTCTATTTAATAACTTAAGTATATCCATTAGTGAGGCGCCGAGTACCTTTCTAATATTAATCTCTTTGCTTCTCCGTTGAGTGGTAAATGCGGCAATAGCAAATAACCCCATCAAAGCCAAAATAATTGTTACAGCAGATAGCATACCGATTAACTTTCTTAATTGTGCCTGACTTGCCAATAATTTTTCAAATGACTTATTCAAGAAATTATATTTAATTGGAAATTCTGGTTCAAGTTTCGTCCATTGTTGTTCTATTTCAGCCAATGTTGCTGCAGACTGCGCTGGATTAATATTTACGATCACATAGCGTAACGGATTACC
>DATJDT010000301.1:0-1982 GCA_035497275.1 Pedobacter sp. | reverse complement strand
TCAGCTCCAATGGTAAAAATTTTATCAGCCTCAATTGCTTTTGCTTTATATTTTCTGGCAACCTGTTGTAGTCTTTCCTCGTTGATGTCACTTACGTAAACTTCAACATTCTCTTTTCTCAATAAATCTACTAGATGCTCGCCTACATTCCCAATACCTTGTACAACAACTGATCTTCCTGCTAGCATATCGGTACCATAAACCTCCTTCACGCAAGCTTTAATGCCTAAAAAAACACCTTTCGCAGTGATCGGTGCAGGGTCTCCAGCTCCTCCAATTGACTCAGGAACACCAGTTACATGGTTAGTCTCCATGCGGATATACTCCATATCTCTAGTAGTGGTACCCATATCTTCGGCAGTTACAAACTCACCATTAAGATTTTTGATAAACCTACCGTAACTACGCATTAAAGCCTCTGTTTTTGCTTTTCTAGAATCCCCAATGATAACCGCTTTACCTCCTCCTAAGTTTAGGCCAGAGATGGCAGCCTTATAAGTCATTGCTTTTGATAAGCGGAGAACATCTTCAAGCGCCTCAGCTTCGCTATTGTAATTCCACATTCTAGTACCGCCTAAAGCAGGCCCTAATGTAGTATCATGAATAGCAATAATAGCTTTAAGTCCGGTATCAGCATCGTTGCAAAAAACTACTTTTTTGTGGCCTGATGCACTTAATTGATCTAAAATGGAAGTAACTGCAGAACTATTACCAGACATACGAGTGTTGAATTGATAAGCTGCAAAATTAAGATAAAAATCCATTACTTTACTAAGAAACAGTTTAAATTTCTAGGAAATTACTTTTAACTTTTCACCCACACTTTTATTTAACTATAAAGAAAATGACGGCATAGTACTAAGGATGAAAAATTTAGTTCGTTCATACGAAACGAGAATAAAGCGCGAAGTGGGTTATTTTTGACTAACTCATTCCCGCTCAGTCGCTCAGTTCTATTCTTTACATCACTTAAAAAGCACATAATTCAGTTGTTAAATTTAATAGCTCAGAGAAACTTTACTTTTTTTTAGCAAGAAATAACCGAAATACGGCTAATTTGTAATCATTAGATAAGTGATAGGTAAGTATCAAGTTCCACAATACGAACTTTTCTATTTTTATTATATAATTATTTAATTCGTTGAATAAATCAACTAATTATTTAATTTTAAATCAAATACCCATGAGAACACAAAGACTGGCATTTATTGCGATTTCAAATCCACTTGGCTTAATAGTAGGCGGCATAGCGCTAGCTGCGTGGGAAATATATGAATATAAACGAGACCAATCCTCCGCCCCTGTTGAATAATTATGAAAAATGCTATTGAACTAATTTACAAAACAATGTTTAATTTCTTTGTAAATAAGGACAGTTACAATACGGTTACTCATATACTTTCAAGTACTGTTACTACTTTAACACTTATAATCGTAACATTAAACGTCGTTTCATTATTTAGCTTTATCATTAATTCGCCTTTAAATATCCCCTTTGGTAAAGGCGGTAAGCTCTTATTAAGTATTTGCTCTTTTATTTTTGGTTATTTGCTATTATTTAAGTTGTTCAAATGTAGTAAGACTGGTGATGCTGACTTTCTTTTTGACATCACAAAGAAGGAAACTAATTTAGTATGGATTTCTTGTGTAGGCAATTTTGTTCTATTGATAATCTTATCTTTTATAAGGATGTATTATTTTAAAAAATAATATTCCTTAGATTCTTGAAATCTAAGGAGTATAATGGTAAACCTATGAGAACGATCAAAGGCGCAAAAACAGCTATGATACGAACGAAACAAATCATGGAATGAATGAGTCTACGCAAGCTGCATTGGATTTATTTTTCAAGAAATAGCTAAACATAGATTAGTGTTGTTTACACCTATGTGGTGTTTGGGAATTATCCTTAACTTTACCACTCGATGAAGCATCTTGCATTTTTAAATAAATACTTCTATAAATATAAGTGGTGGATTATT
>DATJDT010000300.1:0-4389 GCA_035497275.1 Pedobacter sp. | reverse complement strand
GCAAAAAAAAAGCCTGCAATTTTGCAAGCCTTTTAGTGTTCCCGACGAGATTCGAACTCATATCGATGGTACCGGAAACCATAATTCTATCCATTGAACTACGGGAACGTTCGACAAATATAGAGAAAAGATAGAATTGTTCTTAATTAGTTTGCTAAATATCCTTTGTCATCTCTTTTAAAAATTCCTTTTCTTCATTATCTAAAAACGGACTTAGCTCTTCAAAAACCAAATGGTGATAAGTATTTAACCAGTTGATATGTGATTGTTCCAAGAGTTCTGCTTTTACTATACTTGTATCGATAGGAGCTAAGGTTAATGCTTCGAAAGCATAAAATTCATTAAATTGATTGGTTTCGTCTTGAATGGTCAACACAAGGTTTTCTATTCGAATACCATGCTTTCCAGGGCGATATATGCCAGGTTCTATAGATGTAATCATCCCTAAAGCTATTGGAATAGGGGTGGCACTTGCATTAAAAACTTGTGGGCCTTCGTGTACGTTTAGCAAATAACCCACTCCATGGCCAGTTCCATGACCGAAATTAATTGCATAATCCCATAACGGTCGTCTAGTTATCGCATCAATCTGATAGCCACAAGTGCCCTTTGGAAATCTAGTTTTGCATCCTTCGATCATTCCTTTAAGAACTAGCGTATAGTCTGTTTTTTCCTCTTCTGTGATATTTCCCAGAGGAATTACCCGTGTAATATCTGTTGTTCCATAATAGTATTGGCCACCAGAGTCGACTAAAAATAAGCCTTCAGGATTAATTTCTACATCACTTTCCATAGTCGCTGCGTAATGGGGTAGGGCCCCATGTGCTTTATAAGCTGAGATAGTGTTAAAGCTTTCGCCAATAAATCCTTCTTCCATCTCTCTAAAACTGCGTAGCTGTGCAGCTGCAGAGATCTCTGTGATTTTTATCTTTCCCACATGCTCTTTTACCCACTTTAAAAAACGCGTAATAGCAACTCCGTCTTTGCGCATGGCAACCCGTGTATGCTCAATTTCAGTACTATTTTTTAAAGATTTTAAATGAGTAGAGGGGTTGGTTTCCTTAACAATATTTACCGAGGAAGGTATGAGCTTGTATAATGCGAAGCAATTTCTTCTAGGGTCAATTAAAATACTGCTTTCTGCAGGGATAAACTGTAAGTCTTTTGCAATAGATTCATAATTTAAGAGTTCAACGCCGCTTGCTAGCAAGTGGGTTTTATCTTCTTTTGTTAACTTATCACTTTGTATATATAACGTAGCCTGATTTTCGCTTATTAAGGCAAAACTTAATACAACGGGGTTATAATTTACATCTTTTCCTCTTAAGTTAAAGATCCAAGCGATATCATCAAGTGATGAAATAAGATGGTGTTGAACATAATGTTGTTTCATCATATTCCTTACCAAAGTTAATTTCTCTATTGTAGACTGACCTGTAAATTCATCAGCAATTAAGAAAGCCGGTGCAGAGGGTAAAGCAGGTCTTTCTTTCCAAATAGGTTGCAGATAATCTTTATGCTTAAATTTGATATTCTTATACGCTAACTGCTTATAAAACAATTCGCCAAGGGCAATCGAAACTAATTTTTCATCAAAACCAATAACCGCTCCGTTAGCTAGTGTTTCTCCAAGCCAAGTGATATATTCGGGTGTATGTTGCGCTCTTAATTTTACAAGCTGGTAACCACTTCCTTTTAGCTGCTCTTCTGCTTGTTCAAAATATCTAAAATCAGCCCATAAGCCAGCAAAATCCTGTGTAATTACCACAGTACTTACCGAACCCTTAAACCCAGTTGCAAATGAGATACATTTATAATGATTGGGAAGGTATTCGCTCATATGCGGGTCTGCCGAAGGAATTACGTAGGCATCAATACCATCAGTTTTCATTTGCTCACGGATGGCACTTAGTTTTTCTTTAAAAGTCATGCACAAATGTGGGAAAGAATTAGGAAAATATAATTACATTTTAAATTAAAAATTAATGAAGTGATTTTCCGTTTGTGGAGGCGAACACAAATCGGTTTTAAGAAGAAAAGTTAGTTCACCATTTGTAACATCATCTCAAATTCCGTATCAAAATAGAAACTATCTAAATGCTAAGCTTAAACGTGATCAACAAAAAATATGGTTCTCATCATGTTTTGTCAATCGATAAATGGGAAATCAATCAAGGTATTTATTGGTTAAAAGGTGGAAATGGCACTGGAAAAACTACCTTATTTAGAATTATCGCTGGTCAGACCCCATTTGATGGGGAAGTTTTACTAAAAGGTACCTCTCTAAAGAGACAGCCCCAGACTTTTAAATCGCTCATTAGTTATGCCGAAGCCGAACCACAATATCCCTTATTTATTACAGGCAGAGATTTATTGCAGTTTTATCAAGAGGTAAGAAAAGCCACGCTACAGGAAGTAATGGAGCTCAGTAAACTGTTTGAGATGGATTCTTTTTTGGATCAAAAAATTGGTGGTTACTCTAGTGGCATGCTGAAGAAGCTATCTTTAATTTGTGCTTTTTTGGGTGAAGTAGAGTTGTACATCCTCGACGAGCCTTTAATCACGATAGATGTTGAATCGGCACGTAAACTTTATAAATTAATTTGCACTAAAGCCTGCGAAGGGAAAAGTTTTCTAATATCCTCCCATCAAGAGATCAATAATGAAGTATTACCTATTGATGCGATTTTTGAAATTAAAAACAAAGCGATTGTTCAATGTTGAAGTTGGTCACTAAAACTATTGGTTTGTCCTTTTACAGACAACATATAGGTTTATTTTTAGTCGTTTTTTACTTGTTTTTTGGTGCAGTTGAGGGGTCGCAACTAATTAGTTATCATTATGCTATATTAATGGCTATTTGCTCGTCGCCCTTTATTTTGCTTCTACTTTTTGGTGTATGGGTTTTGTATGCTTTAAAAAGCGTATTCTTTGTGAAGCAACAATTGAAAGGCGAATCTTACGCTTTTATGAAAGAAGCTAGTCGTTTGCCGCGGAAACAACAATATCATTTATGGCTAAAAACTTATGCATTTCTGTTGCTCCCAATTTTAAGTTATGCCTTGTTAATAATTGCGATTGCTATCATGCATCAGTTATATTGGAGTGTCATAGCCATCATATTTGGATTAGTACTGCTTCATTTTGCTTTGGTAGGTTATACTTATAGGTTTACAAATTTTGCTTTTAAAATGTCTAAGCAGTGGGTAAGTATTCCATCGGTTAAATTGAACAGACCTTTCTGGCTTTGGCCATTGTTTCATTTGTTAAATGAACAGCGTTTAATGTTATTTGCCTGTAAAGTTTTATCCCTGCTGTTTTTAAAGGCAATGCTATTACTTTTTGCCGATGTTGGGAATGATATTCGTGTTTATTTAACAGTATTACTGACAGTTGTTTTAAGCCATGCTATCTTGATTTTTAATTTAATAAAATTTGATGTTTTTTATCGTTCATTTGCGAGAAGCTTGGCAATTAATAGGGTAAAAACTTTACTTAATTGGGTTATCTTATTAATGTTACTGTTAATTCCGGAGTTGGGGTTATTGATTTGGTTAACAGATTTTGATATTTTGCGATTAGCGTATGAACTTTTGTTTTGTTGTGGGGCAATGTTGTTTCTTTTTGTGCTAATATATGTGATTAAAGCAGATATGGAGCGTTATATGAAGTGCTTATTGTTCTTCTTTTTTACAACAATGTTAAGTGTGTTAGCTGGCTATTATGTGGTATATAGCTTAACTTTATTGATTTGTTCGACTTTTGTTTTTTTGTGTAAATACCCTAGGATGGATTTAAGGGAGCTGATGTGATTTATATACTATAAGCCTTGATCATGTCTTCGTTTACTTTACATGAACGCTGTGTCTGCAAATCGATCATTACATAATCAAAAATGCCATCTGCAGAAATCTTTCCAGTGGTTTTGTTTAAAATTTCGAATTGTACATTACTTCCTTTTTCATTCATCTCCAAAATCCCTGTTCTAACAACCATCTTTTCTCCGATTTTTAGCGGTCTTTTAAAGTTGATAGTTACTTTAGCTACCACCCATCCAAACCCCTGTTCAGTAAACTGTTTCCAGCTCATGCCATAACATCTTTCCATTTGTTCATAACGGGCAGCCAATACATAGTCTAAATACTTGCTATTATGTACATGATTAAACATATCTATATCATCTGGACGAACCGCTAACTCTGTTTCGAAAATGCTATATTGGTTTTTGATCATCGATACAAAAGTAAAATAATTAGCTAACTATCCAATTTGTTAATTAGTTAATTATACTTATCTTTGCGCTCAATTAATTAATTTATAAACACTTTAGTATCATTCAAGAATGTATTTAAGTAAAGAAAAGAAAGCCGAAATCTTCAAAGCACACGG
>DATJDT010000299.1:0-4634 GCA_035497275.1 Pedobacter sp. | reverse complement strand
GAAATACAAAGGTTATAGTAATTTTGGTCTTCGCACATGCGGATAAACTCCATCGCCGATTCGACCATTCCACGCGGTGTATCGCCATAATGGCTCATGATGCGGTCTGATAACGATCCATGATTAGTACCTATACGCATGGCAGTACCATACTCCTTACATATTTTAACTAAAGGGGTAAATTTTTTATAAATTCTTTCCAGCTCTGCTTGATAAGACTCTGCTGTATAGGCCAAATTCTCGAAGCGCTTTTTATCTGCATAATTACCTGGGTTTACGCGAACCTTTTCAACTATCCTAGCGGCTGATTCCGCTGCATTTGGTGTGAAATGTATATCTGCAATTAAGGGAACATCGTATCCTCTTGCACGTAATTCTTTCTTGATATTTGCTAGGTTTTCGGCTTCCTTAATACTAGGAGCTGTAATACGCACATACTCACAACCCGAATGTACCATTCTAATGGTCTGTTCCACAGTTGCCAAAGTATCCATCGTATCGGTTGTTGTCATTGATTGGATGCGGATTGGGTTTAACCCTCCCATTGGTAGATGACCAATCGTTATCTCTTTAGTTAAAAACCGTGAGTACGAGGTTAAACTATTGCAATAACCGCCACTTAATTCATGATTTACCGATAAATTTTCCATGCGGTACAAAGATAATTAAAAACGTCTTAAATCAGTCGCTGTTTTACAACCAATGTATTCGCAATGATGTCATGCCAACACTGTTGCTTCTTATTTAAAAAGCTATACAAATACCCAAAAAATAAAGGAAAAACCGAAAGCGCTTTAGCAAGGTTCCTTCCAAACGAAACTCCCAATCCAATTCTGCTACCTTCCATGTCGGTAACTTTAATATCCAACAATCTTTTCGCTATAGTGGCCTGCTTTGCAGAAGCTTCGGCAAAGCTGCTATAAAAAAATTTAGCAATTGGAATGAGGGGCAATAAAGTTACGCCAACCAAGATACGTTGTGCTTTATCTTCAACAGCAATAAAAATTAGTAAAATAAGGATTACATAAGCCATCGTTAAAAAGAAATAGTCTATTACGGAGGCCAATAGTCTCTGATCAAACGAAGCAAAATACTGGGGAGCAGTCTGTTGATGTCGAAAACCAAAAAGCTCACGTAGTTCTTCAAACTCGTGAGCCTCCTTATAGTCGTCCATTCCCGGTTTCCTCATAAAGGTTCCGGGTTTGATAGCTAATGCTTTTAATTCCTCAAATTCATATGGCCCTTCGGGCTTACCGTTGATAACAACTGTGTATTTCATCAATACCTTTTCACTTCAAAATTACTAAATCCACCATCTAAGTTAATAAATATTTTCTTAGTAGAGTTTTGGTAATTCGCGCTTTCATAGGTACCATCTTTTAACTTGGTAAAACCATCGAAATCTCTAGAAGAAAAACCAGTTCTGGTTACGATTCGGCAACCTGAGCTCTCTGGAATTTCGATTTTAATATCGGCCATCCCAACCTTCACATTAACATCAGTTATGGGCAATAAATTACCAATCTTTACATCAATATCAGCGGCCCCGCCATCAAATTTAAATGTTCTAACTTTATACTTCGTCAAATCAAAATCAACACTTCCAGCTCCCATTGCTACATTCATTTCCCATGTTGGCTGTACATTTAAATAAAAATCTACAGAATTTCCGTTATTACCAAAATACTGACCTTTTGATTTACCGTTCATCTTAAAATTAATGGTATTTACCGAATCAGCCACATCTTTGCGGAGCATAAATTTCATCCCTCTTCTATTTTCTTTTACATCAGCCGCAAACAAACTATCTGTTTCTCCTTTTAATTCGTAAGTATTTGCACCTCCACTAATATTTAATACGGTTCTCTTTTCAGCATCTCCTGGTAAAAATGGCTCGGCATAATTTAGTTTGGTATGCGCTCCTTTATTCCAATCATCGTCATCAATATCAATGTGAACATTATCTCTATCCCACCATAAACCGCGTTCTGGTTCACGTTGTCCTTTCACAAAAAGAACGGATAGGGTTATTACTAAAATTCCCAATGAAATTATATTGCCAGTTTGGGAATTGTGTTTATTGAACAAGATGTTAACACCCAAAATGATTAAAAATACTGGCCAGAAACTCCATACATTCCGCCAATAAAATTCAATAACACCGAAGTTATCTAATAATAGTACACCACCTATAAACAACAGTAGTATACCCCAAATTACGCTATCTAATTTCATCTTTTATATTTTTTAATTATACAATTGGTGTAGTTGTGTCTGTATTTTCATCTTTCACAACAGCTACATTTTGTTTCTCAGTTGATGATTTTTGAGCTTCTGCAGTCTCTCTTTTAAACTGCTCCCATTCATTCCGTCTTTTATTCTTAAAAATTAAACTAATTCCTATAGCAACAATAACCAATGGCCATAACTTATAAATGCTAAACCAAATTGGGATAAAAATAAATTGTTTAAGCAAGAAGTAAACACCTAATAATAAGATAATTAAACCAGCAACTGTTCGCCCTGTATCACTGCCTTTTGGAGCGGTTTTAAAATCTGCACTATTTGGCATTGTAAAATCTGGGCCTGCGTTTTGTGTATTCCATTTTGTTTGTGTATCGCTATTAGTTGGATTGCTAAAGGCATTTGGAGAGTTAAACATAGGATCACTAAAGGATTGCCCTTGCTTTTGATAAAATTCAGTAAATTGAGAAAAACGCGCCGAAGGGTCATTTTTTGCTGGTAGAACAATCCAGAAAACAACATATACTAAACCCAATACCCCGCCTGTAAAAACTGCAAATAGCACAAATAAAATGCGTATCAATAATACGTCGTATCCTAAATAATCTGCTAAACCGCTTGAAACGCCAGAGAAAACCTTGTCATGTTCGTTCCTATATAATTTCTTTTCCATTGCTATATCTCCTTCTTTTTATTTATCAAATTTTAACGGTGTTAAAACTAGCTCATCAACATTTACGCCACTACTTAAATTTAAAATGGAGTACAGTGAATTTGCAATATCTTCTGGTTGTACAAATGTTTCAGCTGCTATTGTTGTTCCTTCCCAGGAAGCAGTTAATGTAGAACCGGGCAAAATTGCAGTAACTTTCACATTGAAATCAGCTAACTCTTTCCGTAGTACATTATTAAGACTTAGCATCGCTGTTTTTGTTACAGAATAGCTTCCAGCATTTTCAACCACTTGTAGACTTGCAACAGAGCAGATATTAAAAATATGCCCAGATTTTGCCTCACGCATCATTTTACCAAAATTCTTGCTCAAATAATAGGCCACATTCAAGTTAACTTGTTGTTGCATTTCAAAAACCTCATCCGCTTCATCTAATATATTGCCTGGCAAAAAAACACCTACGTTATTTACAAGTACGTCAATACTTTTCGTTTGGGTTTTTACTTGGTTAAAAAATGAAATAACATTTTCTTTCTTGCTACAATCTACAGCTAAGGCAAGTACCTCTACATCAAATTCTTGCAACTCATTTTCAAATGCTTTCACTTCAGCTTGGTTTCTGGCACATATGGCCAAATTATAGCCGTTTTGTGCTAATTTTAATGCAATGGCCCTTCCTATTCCCTTTGATGCTCCTGTAATTACTGCATTCATATTTTTACTTTTTTGACACAAAAAAGAGTATTTATATCCATAATCAATAATATTTTTGCATAAATACTTACCGCTAGAACATTTTTGTTGTTTCTTTGTATATTATTGTACTTACCAGGCTAAACTATAAATAATGAATTTTACCAATTTTGGCAAATACATTCTGCTTTTAAAAGCTGTTTTCAGACGACCAGAAAAAACTAAAATATATGTGAAAGCCATTTTCCAGCAAATGGATTTTATTGGCGTTGGCTCTTTAGGACTAATAAGCATTATATCTACCTTTATTGGAGCGGTAATGACTTTACAAATTGCTTTCCAATTGGTAAGCGATTTTATTCCAAAAACAATTATCGGTTCGGTTAACAGAGATTCAACTATTCTAGAATTAAGTCCAACCATAAGTGCGATTGTGTTAGCGGGCAAAATCGGCTCCGCTATTTCTTCAGAAATTGGCACCATGCGCGTAACGGAACAAATTGATGCACTCGAAATTATGGGAATCAATGCCCCAGGATACTTAATCCTTCCAAAAATTATTGCTGGCATAACCATGGTTCCTGTATTGGTAATCATCTCAATGGTATTAAGTATTGGTGGCGGTTATTTAGGTGGAACATTGTCTGGCGCTATTTCGGCAGCAGAATATATTCAAGGTATTACAACAGATTTTAATCCATATACTATCAATGTGGCATTAACCAAAGCTTTTGTTTTTGGTTTTATCATTACATCTGTACCTGCTTACGAAGGATTTTATGTTAAAGGAGGAGCCTTAGAAGTTGCGCAAGCTAGTACACGTGCAGTTGTTGTAAGCTGTATTAGCATTTTAGCTTGCGATTATATTGTAACCCAACTTTTATTATGATCGAGATTAAAGATATCCATAAATCGTTTGGCGATAATGAGGTTTTAAAAGTTGGGTTACAATATAATCGCAAGCTAAAATGCTAATACAGCTTACAACAACTGCACGTGTACTAGCTTGCGCAACTTCTAAGGC
>DATJDT010000298.1:0-2579 GCA_035497275.1 Pedobacter sp. | reverse complement strand
CGCCGACCTATATTATTAATTTCGCTCTTTGGATTAGGCGTAGATTATGTTTTTCTTGCCTTCGCTCCAACGATCACATGGCTTTTTGTAGGTAGAATATTTGCAGGGATTTGCGGAGCAAGTATCACAACCGCCTCGGCATACATAGCCGATGTGAGTGAACCAGAAAAACGTGCACAAAATTTCGGCCTTATCGGTGCAGCTTTTGGTTTAGGATTCATAGTTGGCCCGATAATCGGAGGTGTATTTTCCCAATATGGTATTCGGGTACCATTTATGATTGCTGCAGGTTTGTCGCTGGTAAATTGGCTTTATGGCTACTTTATCTTGCCTGAATCATTAAAAATGGAAAATAGACGTCATTTTGATTGGAAGCGCGCAAACCCAGTTGGGGCGCTTAAGCAAATTAGAAAATATCCTGCGTTGTTAGGCTTACTTGGGTCCTTACTAATTCTCTATCTAGCAGCACACGCTACACAATCTATCTGGGCTTATTATACCAAAGAGAAATTTAATTGGAATGCAACTTGGGTTGGCTATTCATTAGGCTTTGTGGGTGTAACAGTTGCGATTGTGCAAGGTGGATTAATCCGAATCATCATACCTAGAATCGGGAATAAGAGATCAATACAATTGGGCTTAATTCTATATGTGATAGGCTTTGCAGCTTTTTCGCTGGCAACCGAAGGTTGGATGATGTTTGCTTTTATGGTTCCATATGCTTTGGCTGGAATTACCGGCCCTGCTATACAAGGAATTATCTCAAAGCAAATCCCAGCAAATGAGCAAGGAGAAATTCAAGGTATTATGACAGGTCTGATGAGCTTAGCTAGTATTTTTGGTCCTTTATTGATGACTAATTTGTTTTTTTATTTTACCGCCAAAGATGCACCGATTCATTTTGCTGGCGCTCCATTTATGATGGCCGCTTTATTAACCTGTATAGCCATTATAATTTGCAATCGTTCATTGAGAAAATATCATTCTTAGCTACAAAAGTTCTGTAGCTAGATTAGCAAGCTCACTCCTCTCCCCTTTCTGCAGCGTAATGTGAGCATATAAGGGATGATGTTTAGCGTTTTCAATCAAGTACGACAAACCATTGCTTTCCGAATCAAGATAAGGCGTGTCAATTTGATAGATATCTCCGGTAAATACGATTTTAGTATGCTCTCCTGCACGCGAGATAATAGTTTTTATTTCATGGGGGGTTAAGTTTTGTGCCTCATCTACAATAAAGAATATTTTGGTAATTGTTCTACCTCTTATAAATGCTAACGGTGCTATAGCAATCTTCTCTGTCCTAATTAACTCGTCAATTTTAAATAACATTTTTTCATCGTGAGCAAACTGCTCTTTGATAAATTTTAGGTTATCCCAAATCGGCGCCATGTAAGGATCAACTTTTGCCTTAACATCACCAGGTAAAAAGCCAATATCTTTATTGCTTAATGGAACTATGGGCCGCGTGATATAAATCTGTCTAAAATTTTTACGCTGCTCAAGCGCGCTAGCAAGTGCTAACAATGTTTTGCCGGTACCGGCATTACCTTGTATAGTAACCAGTTTAATAGCTGGATTAAGCAATGCGTCAATGGCAAATGCCTGTTCAGCATTTTTAGGTTCGATGCCAAATACAGATTCCTGATTTACTTTTCTAATACTTTTAGTGACAACATCAAAAAAGGCAATTTCTTTTTTATTCTTATTTTTAAATTTATAGAAATGGTTACGATCTGTATAATTTAGGTCTAATCCATTCGCTTCTATTGAACTCTCTTTTCTTAATTCGTCAATTAGCGCTCCATTACAAGGAAAATTTGTATTACCAGTATATAGTTCGTCTAAGTTCTTAATCTTTCCTGTTTCATAATCTTCGGCATGAAGATTTAGTGATTTGGCTTTTAAGCGCAAACAAATATCTTTTGAAACCAATATAACTTTGCTGTGAGGATTTTCTTCTTTTAAAACCAATGCGGCATTTAGTATGCGATGGTCAAATTTCCCTTTTCCAAAAAGGTCCTCAGCATTTATTTCTTTTGGATTTTCATTTAAGATAATCTTTATTTTCCCAAGGCTCTTTTTATGAATGGAAAACCAGTCATTTATCAAATTCTCTTTAGCAGCATTATCAATCAGTCGAATAAAACTGCGTGCTTCAAAATTCCTGGTATCATTGCCACTTTTAAAATTATCAAGCTCTTCTAAAACCAGTACTGGAACAGCAACATAATGTTCCTGAAAACTATTAATAGCCTCATGATCGTACAGCACAACTGAAGTATCTAAAACGAATATTTTGCTCGGAAAATCTTTTTTCATCATGATAATTTAAAATTACCATTTACGAACTAAAGATTATAGTTTAATTGAGAATAAAAAAGCTATAAAACAAAAACGGAGATCCGCCTCTTTCGATTTGGTTCCCCGTTTCAACCTTTGTTTAACCGTAGTTAAAATAAGGCATCAATACTATTTACTTGACCCGTTCGTGCTGTAGTATCTTTCGATGCCTACACTCGTTTACTTATCATTACTATATTGCTTTACTCCGTAAAATGCCACAATTAGTAATCATG
>DATJDT010000297.1:0-4018 GCA_035497275.1 Pedobacter sp. | reverse complement strand
ATTAACTGTTAACCATCTAGAAATAACTATCTCTGGTTCTGGAAAAGCATTCTTCCAAAAGGCAATCGCAAAAGAAGCTGATATTAGGGTATCCGGTAGTGGTGATGTGCATTTACAGGTTACAGAATTCTTAAAGACCAGGATTAGCGGCAGTGGGGAGGTTTATTACCAAGGAAACCCTCAACTGGATACTAAAATTACAGGTTCAGGTAAAGTAATTAAGTTTTAAAATTATGTTAACTCTATCCAGCTTATTTGGTGCAGCCGAAATTAACTTTTCGGATATTAATTTGTTGCAGGCTAAAGCACCAGATTTAATGCTATACGCCTTGCCGGCAGTGTTTTTCTTTACCATCATCGAATTTTTGGTTTCCCATTTTGGTGAACATAAAACGTATGAAAATAAAGAAACTTTAGGTTCATTGCTTATTGGTTTGGGTAATTTAACTGTAAACCTATTAATGAAGGTAGTTTTAGTGTATGGTGCAATTTGCTTGTACAATCTGTTGCCATGGCGTATGTTTTTGAACTGGTATATGTTAATTCCAGCCTTTATTGTGTACGATTTCTGCAGTTATTGGTCGCACAGAATTTCGCACTATAACCGTTTCTTTTGGGCTACTCATGTAGTGCATCATTCGGCAGAACATTACAATTTAACGGTGGCATTTAGACAGAGCTGGGTACAGCATTTTAAAGTAGTTTTCTTTATACCTGTAGTTTTAATTGGCTTCCATCCAGTTATATTTATGGTAGTAAGTCAGTTAAGTACTTTATATCAATTTTGGGTGCACACCGAAGCCATTGGTAAATTGCATCCTTTGATAGAGAAATATTTCGGTACTCCCTCAAATCACCGCGTACATCATGGAAGTCAGGAAAAGTATCTGGATAAGAATTTTGGTGCCACATTTATGATTTGGGACCATCTGTTTAATTCATTTCAATACGAAGAAGAAAAGCCTATTTATGGATTAACCAAGCCAGTAACCTATAAAACCAATCCCTTTAGGCTAAACTTTCAGGAATATATTGATATGTTTAATGATGTTAAAAGAAGCAACGGGTTAAAGGAAGCGCTGTTTTTCATTTTTGCTAGTCCGGGTAAAATCCATCACCGAAAATTGGTTCCAGTTGCTGTTGGTGAAAGGAGATCGACTAATAGCCGCCATTTTAAAGTTATAGTTATCATGATGATGCTTATCTTGCTGTTAACAAGTGTAGTAAGCGCTCAAAAAAATGAAGTACTACCTACACCTGTAGGAAAAAATCTATTGTTTTTCTTACAGCGAACTCCAGATGCCAATACGGTTATTTATGAAATTAATTTTAGGAAGGATGGTACTATTGATCCTCAAAAGCCAGTTGTTGGCTCGTGGATTAGGTATGAAGAAGAGCAAAAATATAAACCTTTAACTCGGATAGAACAGCGATTTGCTTATGGAGTAAAATGTAAACCCATTGGAAATGATGAATTCGAAATCCGCTTAGCGGCCTACAAGAAGATGCCACTTTATTTAAGGAGATCAACAGTTGACAATACTTATAAGATGTATATTAAAAATGGTAGCGATAATTTATTGCTTAAAAGAGTATTTGTAAAAGTAGACGGTGGAACGTTCTGGTTTCCGAAAGTGCAATATATTGATTTGATAACGGCGAATAGCGAAACAGGTAAAGAGATTATTAAAAGGATAGCGATTTAAGTTGGGACGTTGGGGTTTGGAGTTGCAAGGTGAGAGTTGCCAGTTGAGAGTTTGGATGCATAGGATTTTTCTAAACATCAATTCGTCCTTGCGAGGTACGTACGTCATTGCGAGCGTAGCGAAGCAATCTCACATGATGATGGCAAAGAGATTGCTTCGCTACGCTCGCAATGACGATTATCTAACTATTAGACGATTTGATGGCAACGAACTAACCAATAACTAACAACAAACAACGGAACAACGAAAAACAATATATTTGAGCAGTGAAATTAGCGAGCCCATCTTCAGGTCATTATCTAGCTGATGCAGACTTTGAATCCTTATTCAAGTTGCATTATAAGGCTTTGCTTGCTTATGCAGCTGTAATTTTAAAAGATGAAGATGATGCCGAGGAAATCGTGCAGCAGCTATTTTTAAGGTTTTGGGAGAAAAGAGAACAGCTAAACGTACAAACTTCTTTAAAAGCTTATCTCTATAAGTGTGTGTACCACGATAGTTTAAATTATCTAAAACACCAAAAAGTTAAATCAAAGTATCAAGATTATACCCAGCATAGCATGGAAACCACTCATCATACCGCTGTTGATCGTTTGGAACTTACA
The DNA here is from genome assembly GCA_035497275.1 of Pedobacter sp. Lineage (GTDB taxonomy): Bacteria > Bacteroidota > Bacteroidia > Sphingobacteriales > Sphingobacteriaceae > Pedobacter. The sequence continues at coordinate 1,707 of DATJDT010000297.1, read as the reverse complement.
GAATTGCAACAACAAATTAACTTAGCATTAAACGAATTGCCAGAGCAATGTAGAACCATTTTTCAAATGAGCAGGTTTGAAGAATTAAAATATAGAGAAATAGCCGATCAACTAGGTTTATCTATCAAAACCATCGAAAACCAAATGGGGAAAGCTTTGCGGATTATGCGGATCAAATTAGCCGATTTCCTCATTTTAGTGCTTTCGTGTTTAATGTATTACAAAGATTTTTTAAAATAGGAGAGATAAGCGATGGAAGATGAATTATTAATTAAATTCTTACTAAAAGAAACTACTGCTGAAGAAAATTTAGCCGTTAATGCTTGGCTTGAAACGAGTGAAGAGAACCATGCATATTTCACTTCTTTAACAAGAATTTGGACCGAAAGTAAAAGTCTAGCAAGTAAAAGTGAGGTAGACGTAGATGCCGCATGGGTAAGATTTAAAAGTAGAACGAATGATGTAAAACCAAGCACAACAGTAAAATTAAAGCCCCTCAGTGTTTTAATGCGAATCGCTGCGGTGTTTGTGGTAGCCGTCGGGTCCTGGGCGCTGTATACCATCTTTAAAACCGATGGTTACACCGATGTGAATGCTGATGCACAAGTGATCTTACAATTGCTTCCAGATGGCTCTGAACTTACGCTTAATAAGTTTTCGCATATTGAATATGCAAGCAACTTTAAAAACAACAGGAATATTAAACTAGATAGTGGCGATGTGTTTTTTAAAGTGGCCAAAGATAAAGCTAAACCCTTTACCATCGAGATTGATCAAGTAATTGTTCAAGTAGTTGGAACATCATTCAATATCAAACATTTAAAAGAACTAACTGAAGTAGTTGTTGAAACAGGTATCGTAAAAGTGAGCCTAGGTAATTCTACTGTCTTATTGCATAAAGGAGAAAAGGTAATTTTACAAAAAGGAGCCGCTAAGTTAGCTAAACTACCAGTTAACGATCAGCTGTATAACTATTATAGAACTAAGCTATTTATCGCCGATCAAACACCTTTACCAGTCTTAATTGCCATTTTAAATGAGGCTTATGGAAGTAATGTGATGGTAGCGGGTGCTGCAAGAGATTTAACTATTAACACAACTCTGTCTTACGAAAGCTCATTAGACCAAAATTTGAAAGTCATTATAAGCACTTTTGATAATTTAAAGTTAAAGCGTAACCAAAACGAAATTATACTGTCTTACTAAGCGAATGAAGCATAAAATTATCCTCTTTCTTATTTTGCTTTCTCAAATCGCTTGGGCGCAAAGTTACCGAAACAATTTATCCAAATTAGTAACCTTTAACATTAAGCAGCAAAGCGTTCGAGAAGCTTTACAGCATATTAGTACCGCAGGTAATTTCTATTTTTCCTATAACGGAAGATTAATTAATCAAGACAGCATCGTCAATTTAAATGTACAGCGTATGCCAGTACGAGAGGTGCTCGATCAAATATTTGCTGGCAAGGTTGCTTATAAAGAAAGTGAGGGCTATGTAATCTTAAGGTATGCCGTAAATCATTTAACTATTGAACCAGAGAATATTACTACTGCCGAAAACTTATATCTTATCAGCGGTTATATTGTAGATACTAAAACAGGAAAAAAAATAAAGCAGGCCAGCGTTTACGAAAAACGACTATTGCAAAGTACACTAACGGATGATGATGGGTTTTTTACTTTACGTTTTAAAGGCGAACATAAAGA
>DATJDT010000296.1:0-3326 GCA_035497275.1 Pedobacter sp. | reverse complement strand
GTGCATCTTTTAAACCGGCTAAACTTTTACTCTTCCATAAATCTATCCGGTTTCCTGCAGTATGCGTGTAATAGTAATAGCCATCTTTGTAATAACTATAGGGATCAGCTCCTTTTGGAAGCAAAGGATTGGTGAACGTTTGTGCATAAAGGCTTGCCGTGCAAAGTATAATAAGAAAAGACAACAAAAATCTAGGCATATTAAATGGATCGGTCCGAGTTATTCAGTTAGCCTAAAGCTAAGGTAATTATTGCCTTCTACATTTAATTTTTTTGTTACAAAAGGAAGACGTGGAGGTGGTGATACTGATTATATAAACGCTATAGAAGTATTCTAGGTAAGTAATAAGTAATCGAGGCCACAAAAAGAAATCTTTCCTTTGTATCTGAAATCTTTTTCGCTATTTTTTTAGAAATTAGCTTGATGAAGAAAAATAAGAGTTGTGACCTCCAGAGTTGTTTCATGTGCAAGCTTTCTTTAAAAGAATGGCATCCAGCAATTACAAACCATAAAAAGAATTTCCTTGCAAAAAAAGGCGAATTGATTATTAGGGAAGGTGATCCAGTAACCGGGGTTTACTTTGTCACGTCGGGCAATGTTAAAGTTCACAAAAAATGGGGCGATAAGGAATTGATTCTAAGATTTGCAAACAATGGGGCTATTTTAGGGCATAGAGGCATTACCTCAGCTCCCACCGTGTACCCTATTTCGGCAACCGCACTAGAAGACACAACAGTTTGTTTTGTAGATGTAGCTTTTTTTAGTGCCACTTTAAAGGTAAATCATGATTTTGCCTACTGGATGTTGTTATTTTATGCAGACGAATTGAATGCTTCGGAAAAGAAAATGCGCGACTTAGCTTTAATGTCGGTAAAAAGTAGATTAGCCGCAGCTTTATTGAGCTTAAAGGACCAATTTGGCATAAATGAAGAACAGTGTCTTAATTTGACTTTGAGCAGGCAAGATTTGGCTGCCTATACCGGCGCCACTTACGAAACAGTGTTTCGAACTATGAATGAATTGATAGCTGAAAAACTCATAGTGCTAAAAGTAAGGATGATTGGAATTTTAGACGAACAAGGTCTGTTAGCTGTAGTTAATCAAAACAAATAATGATAGGCTTAATACTCTGTGGCGGACAAAGCAAGCGGATGGGCACCCATACCAATTTTGCACCTTTTCAAGATCAATAAAGGTCAAAAACACCACTAACTCGCAAACACCAACGAGAAAGTTGTACCCACACCAATTTCCGACTCTACCGAAATCTTTATACGATGATAAGTAGCAATACTTTTTACAATCGCTAGTCCCAACCCATAACCAACTTGCGAATTAAGATTGGTCTTCATAAATCGATTGAAAATAAAAGGCAAATCCTCCTTTGGAATACCGATTCCAGTATCCGATAACGTAACTTTAAAACGCCCATCAGGAAGCATATCGCCTTTGATGATAATTTTCCCATCTTTCTGGTTAAATTTTATGGCATTATGGATTAGGTTAAAAAATAGTTGATATATAAGACCTCTGTTAACATCGCGAAGTTCAGCATCAGCAGGGATTGCTAAAACTATGCCGATATTCTTATCTTCAAGTCGATGTCCAATTTCTTCTATAATCTCTTCAAATAACTGAAGCGGCCAAATATTTTCTTTTCTAACATACTGCTCGTTTTCTATCCTAGAGATGAGCAACAAGGAACTTGTAATATTCTTCAGTCGATCTACCGTTTTCATCATCTCTACAATGGCAATAGCAGATTCCTCACTTATACCCTCTTGGTCAAGTAAGTTTTCCATTTTATTCTGAAGAATAGTGATTGGTGTCATCAGCTCATGAGAGGCGTTAGAAGTAAATTCCCGTTCTTTATAAAAAGCCTCATTAATTTGGCTCATCAGCTGAGCCAATGATTCGTCTAAATACTTAAAATCTGTAGTGCTTGTTAACACAGGTGTTTGTGAAGTTCTAAACGGAAATTCGTTATTTATAAGCTTGGTTTTGATAATACTCGATAAGGGGCGAATGATAACACGCATAAAAGTGAGATCAATCAGCACAGTTACAGCAATCAAGGTAATTAGAACGTACAAAGCAAATCGTTGAAGCGGCTTATTATATTGATTGATACTGGTTGTTGTTTTACCAATCTCTAAAAGGTAATTTCTATTTGCATACTTGAAAGTAGCGCTTAAAATCCGATAATTAAGCGTATCACCTTCTATGAGCCGCTGCGAATCTTTAATTGTATCAATTATATTTTTTGCCTCCGAAGGGGAAAAAGCGACAAATTCCTCTTTTAACAAGGTGTAGCTACCATAACTATTTTCTCCTTGCAAATAATAATCCAGGCCATTTTTATCCACAATAGACATTACTTTTTTTTGCTGCTGCCGTAACATAAAGTTTGTATGCTGATTGGCAATTTCCTCGACCAAATAGGGTAAGGCAAGTACAAATAGGAGTACCGTTACCAATTTGGAACCTGCAATAAAAAGAGTAAGTTTTGAAGAGAGTTTCATTTTATTTCTTAATTCGGTACCCTACTCCCCTCACTGTTTCCAACCAATCGGTAACAGCAAAGGCATTTAGTTTTTTTCGAATATTTTTGATATGCGCATCAATATAATTGGAATCATAATCGTCGTTCACAAATGTACCCCATATATGTTCGCTTAGCTGGACCCTGGTAAGCACTCTACCCCTGTGTAGCAAAAGATAGCTAAACAGATCAAATTCTTTACGTGACAATTCTATCTGTTCTTCATTAAAACTAAGCAAACGTTTGGGGATATCAACAGCAAATTCACCTACCGAAATAAGCGACTCTGTGATGTTGAACTTTCTGCGCGCAATTGCCTGCATTCGCGAATGGAGTTCGAGTAAATAAAAAGGCTTTGCTAAATAATCATCTGCTCCTAAATCGAGTCCACTTACCCTATCTTTCAGATTTGTTCTGGCTGTAATAATAATATAGGCAGCATCGGGATTGTTCATTTTTGCGTGGCTCAGAATCCCTAAGCCATCACCATCTGGCAAGCCAAGATCAATTAAAATAAAATCGTACTGATTAAGTTCTAATTGCTGCACACCGTGATGAAAGGAATGCGCAAGGTCACAATGGTAAAAGTTCTTTTTCAAGAATTCCTCCATCTCATAAGCCAAGGTCTTTTCGTCTTCAACAATCAAAACTTTCATAACCTTTATTAAAACTGATAATAGAATGCTAATCCAAAAAAGGATTGTTGTTTTTTAAGCTCCTCCTCTGCTTTTACACCAAGTATAGACAATTGATAACTTATTTCTGCAATATAATTAGCTCTACT
>DATJDT010000295.1:0-11742 GCA_035497275.1 Pedobacter sp. | reverse complement strand
ATGAAGCGAGTCTGTTCGGTAGGCCGCAGATTCAAAACTCTGAATAGATGCGTACTTACTAAGCAAGCTATCAAAAACGCGTGCATGCATTGAGCCAAAGTTAATGCTGGCTATTTTTCTTTCGGCAAGCCCTTTTAATGGGATGACTTTTACCTGATTATTGAATAGAAAAATGGGGGTCGTAGTTTGACTATAACCTACCGCCGAGTTTAACGCGCAGCATAGGAACAATAACAGTAGTTTGATAGCCTTTTTTTTCATTCTATAACTTATTAATCTCCTCGTTAGTTAGCACTTTATTAAAGACTTGAAGACTTCCTACAGCACCTTTAAAGCTATTTTGCGTATCGCCAATATATTTTAAAGGAAAAAATAATGTTTGCACCTTGGCTATTTTACCCTTAGTATTGGTAAATGTCTGCATGGCTCCTTCTAAACGTTCGGTAAATACACCGTTTATATATAACGACGTACCTTTATTGTTTCCAGTGATTGTTATCTTAGTCCACACATTTTCGGGAACAGCGTAGTTAAAGTTATAATGATACCCTTCTCTTGAAAAACCCAACATCCCCGTATTTAATTGTTTAAGTTTAACTTCTGCGTTTGCAGACGAAAAGATCACTGCATTAGCTGGATTTCCGGCACTAGGGTTTATAGTGAAAGAAACTGTATAATCATAACCAATTTCACTTAATGGAGTTTGAATAAAGCTTTCCTTACCGGCTAAGTTAACTTGATTTTGAGTGGATTTTGAAAAATCAATTCCTGATTGACCGCGGGCATTTCGACCGTTTCCGCTTTTATCTTTAATTTTTGAATTACTAAAATCATACTTTAGTACCAAACTATCCTTTCCATTGATCTTGCCGCGAAGATTTAAGCTTGGCCCCTCTCCGATTTTTTTGCTTGAAACACTGAAAACATCAAATTTCAGTAAACTGTCGGCAGTATTTCCTATCCACATCTTTTGCGATAATACTTGTAATGCTGGGAAAACGCGATCCGTTACGTCTTCTTGCGTAATTCCATTACCAACATGATCATTCCAAACTGCAAAAGCGCCACCTCTTATTTGATTATTATCCTCTGAAAATACTTCCTTTCCTATTACATTCGGCGCCCACTTTTGATATATATTTTTTAGGTTCAAGTAATCATAGTAATAACCTGCTTTAGGAACAATGTATAACCACCCATCGGGTGTACTAATACCTTTGTAACCCAATTTAAACATGTCGGCAGGTTCGGCATAACCATTATACCAAAGATTCATCGTAACATTTGCCGATTTCACTGGAGTTTGCCCTTTTGCATGCGTAAGTGCTCCCCAAAGTCTTACTGTTTTACCAAAGCTCTCTACATATTTTATGGTACTATCAGTAAACTTTCTGAAGTTTTCAGCTTCAGCTTTTGCATATTCATCGGTACCGATATGTACTTCCTTATTGATGAATACAGGGTTAGGTCCCTGTAAATATTCCTTAAAAATGTTATGAACTACTTCGTAGGTCAATGGATTCGTAATATCTAAGTGATCATCGCCATATTTTTTACTAGCAGTTCCGGGCACCGCTTTGGTGATTGATAGTGCATGGGCAGGCGCATCAATCTCTGGTACAATAGTAACTCCATAAGTATTACCCAATTTCTGCAAGTCGATAAACTCTTTCTTACTATAACTACCATCTTTAGCAGTGAGTCCTGGGTAGGTATTATTCTCTAACCTAAACGCTGAATAGGTTTTGCTCCAATCGTCATTAAAAAATTGCTTGAATCCATTGTCATTTAAGTGGATCTGGAAATCGTTCATTTTATAATAAGACAAAAGCTTAACATAGTTCCTTAAAAAATCTATTGTAAAAAACTTTCGCCCAACATCTAATACAAAGCCCCTAACCTCGTATTTGGGAAAGTCGTTAGCTATACCTTTTGGAATTTTGAGGTGTTTAGGATCTTGCTCCAAAATTTGAAGAATTGTTCTAGTTGCCCAAAATGCACCTAAAGAAGTTTTTGCATTTATCGCTAAATGATCGGCTACTTGAAGCTCATAGCCTTCATTCGCAATCAATTTGTTGGTGCTATCAACATGAAAATAAATATCTCCTTTTTCAGGCTTACCAGTTTTTATCCGGATGTTCTTATTTGGATAAACTGCTTTTAAGTCATCGGCAAATGTTTGCAAGTAAGCTGTTAAGGATGTGTTATTTTTATTATCTACAACTAAATTTACATTGGATTTTAAACTGTAAAAACCGGTGCCACCTTTCCATTCTTGTAATTTTGGAATTACGAATGGGGCACTATTTTGTGCATAAACATTACAAACAAAGAGGATCGGAAGAAAAATTAAAGCTAGTTTTAGTTTCATGTATGTTATTTTTTTGAGCCTTTTGGGCTTTTAGATGACTAAAATAAATATTTTAATCATATTAGGTTCGCGAGGGACTAATATAGTTAGATTTTGGCTAATTTATAAACCCTTACATAATCTACTTCCATTGAGAAAGGAAGCTTTGCATTATTAATTGGGCCTGGCCAGCCCTCGCCACCAGCCTGATTAAGGATTATATAAAATGGTACATCGAAAGGCCATTGCTTAAACCCTCCTTCTACAGCTTTATTATAAGTGTATATTAAGTCCTTATTAACATAAAATTTGATACTCATAGGCGTCCATTCAATCGAGTATATATTATAATCATTTTGGTGATATAATGCCGGGCTTGAAGCCTTACTTCCGCCATTTGCATTGGTTACCATACTGTTATGGATTGTCTGATAAACTACACTATCACTATTTACATGTTCCATTATATCAATTTCTCCACCCGCTGGCCAGCCATTTCCATGAGCGGTTGCTGGTTCAGGCATCATCCATATTGCAGGCCATGAACCTTTACCTTCTGTAAATTTTGCCCTTACGACTACTTTGCCGTAGGCGACATTAAATTTACCCGACGATTGTACACCGCCAGCATGGTATGGCAATGGATCATTAGGAATCACTGCGTTGTCCATTCTCAATAAAAGATTTCCCTTTTTTAAAGAGGCATAAGTTGGTAGTGGAGTCATATACTTATTCCAAGCTACTTTTCCACGAGGGCAATACTGCCATTTTGTTAAATCAAAACTTCCTTTTCCTTTAAATTCATCCGACCAAACAAGTTTATAATTAGGCTGCTTTTGAGCAAAACCAGTAGAAATAAGGCAAATGAAAATTAGGGTAACAATATTTCTTCGAAAATTAATCATATATATAAGTATTTAATCCTTTGCCACTTCAACAAAAGTAAACATCCACTTCTCTGGGTTGTTCCAATTTTTACCATTAAAGCTACCTATTGGCGCCTTTACCTTAACAATATTCCATCCTTTTTTTAGTTTCAATGCTGTTGGTAGCCGACACTCATAACCTTCATCTGCTAAAGGGATTTCCAGATTGCCCTTTTGCCCAGCATGAAGCCATGACGGTGGCAAAATTAACGCGTTATTTAACCAAATCGCGGAACCATGTGTATCCCATTGTCCGGCAGGCGGACTATCTGTAGCCTGGGATCTAGATGGATTACCAAACCCGATCCAAAAATCTTTGGTTGTATCCTCGTCAGACCAGATTTTCCTAAAAGCATACCAAGTTGTATTTTGAGCAGGATCCACTAAGGCACCTTTAATTTTCGGAGCCCACCAGTGTCTTAGAATAATTGTTCCACCTACGGTGATTTGCTGCGCCAACACTTCGTCGGGCTTAAAATCAACGTTCTCTGGTTCGAATGTTTTTTTAAGGTCACCTGCGTTAGCATAAGGGCCATATAGTTGCCAACTTACCGTTGATTGTTCTTGATAAGGGAACGATAACCCAGTAAAGTATTGTTTTTGATGATCCAATAACCTTCCTTCAAATTCTTTAAACTCATTCAAGGCTTGTTTGCCATGCAAATTCATATTAGCTACCCAACCTTTATAGCCTTTTCCTAGCCAACTGCGCTCAGCAAAAGCCAGCATAGCAGGATAAACCCCATTCATTCGAAGCACATCATTTTCATTCGCAACGGCACGATCTGGCCACAAGCACAAGGTAGCTCCTAAAGCTTCGTTATTTCCAAAATCCACGTCTGCTAATTGTCGGTTATAAATGGTAACTACACTTTCCAAAGGATCCATATGGTTTAAGTATAGATGTCGCGAATCGATATATTGAATCTTTGTTTTTCCGCCAGTTAGTCCAGCATCGTCCATCCATAATTGCCTAATAGTTGACTCATTAAAATTAGCTCCTGGTTCCCATCCAATCACCTTTTTATTTAATGATTTTAAAAAAGCCAAAATCTCTGGAATAAAATTTTTGTTGGTAATCTTCACTTCATCAGCTCCGATATGTATATAAGGGAAATCATAGGTTTCACAAAGCTCTTTAAGAATATTTTTCACTATTACTAAACCAGAGTCACTTTGCATATCAACTTTCATCGCTCTTTTAAAAGCAGCGCTGTGACCTGGCATATCAATTTCTGGGACGAACTGTATGCTCCTTTCTCGGCAATAAGTTATCAGTTCTTTAATTTCAGCAGTGGTATAATACATACCCTTATTCCTCTCCATGTACTGTGGACTAGTTAATTCAGGGTAACTTTTAATAGCCAAACGCCAAGCAATATCTTCTGTTAAATGCATATGAAATACATTTAATTTGTTGGCAGCCATTACATCAATTTGCTGCTTTAATAAGGACATTGATTGGTAATTACGACCAACATCAACCATATAGCCTCTCCATGCAAAAGCTGGAGAATCTTTAATATCAACCGCATTGACGAAAAAGCCATCTCTCGCCAGTTGTTTTAAAGTTTGAATACCGTAAAAAATGCCCGTTCGAGTGTTTGCCCTCACGACAATTTTTTCTGAGTCTACTTTTAAATGGTAGGCTTCTTTATTTTTATCAACAGGTATAAGACCACCTATTTCCAATTTAATAAAAGGACTACCTATGTTTGGTAGATTTTTTCCGATTGTTGCTTTGATTCCAAGAGTTGCTAAGCTTTTTTGAACTAGTAGTGCTTCGGTTTTCAGTGAATCTGAAGTATAGCTAATCTGTTTTACTTTGTAAAGTGGAAAAAGTTCTTTTGCATTTACTCGCATTTTTGGTTTGGGAATAACTGCCGCTTCTTGTTGCAAGCCAAATACATAAGGGTAAACTAAATGTTGCCACAAAGCATAACCAGCACCTTTTAGGTGTAAACCATCATTCGTAAACTCTTTTTTAAGTTTCCCATTATGATCACAAAACCAAGGGTACAGATTAATAAAAGTGTAGCTGTTTGCAGCTACAGCAAGTTTCTTATTTAGCTCAATAACTGAACTCCTTTTGCTGGTATGTGCAGAAAATGTTTTGAACTCGTTGTTAATTGGCATAATACTCTGTACAAAAATCTCTGTATTAGCACTTTCCTGTTTAATGTAATTTACACCGAGTTTAATGTTTTTATAGATACTGTCTACACTGATATTTCTTGCTAGATCGTTTATTCCTATCAAGATAAATATTTTCTTCGGCTTCCGCTTTACAATGTCTGGTAAACGGTTAATTAGTCCCGCACTTATATCGCCACTAATACCCATATTAACAACGCTTGCATTGTTAAAAAGATTAGACCACTCTGCGCCATCCGTTATACTGTCGCCAATAAAAACACTTAAGTTATCCTTTTTGGGGATAGTTTCGAAGTGTGTTACATTTTGCCAGTAAAGCGTTGAAAAAGTTGCTTCGGGATAAACGGGTAAAGTTATCTGTCCGTGTATATATGTGCAGCAAAAAATTAAAAAGACAGACAGTAAATATTTAATTGAATTCATTTAAGGTTATGGTTGTTAATATCCTAAACTCTGTAATAACTGTGCACAATACCATTCTTGCCTGGGTAAATGAAAAGGACCTTTGAATAAATTTCCCTTGGCTGTTTGCGCTAATGAGCCATCTTTATGCAGATAGCCAAACCACTCTCCATGTTCGGGATCATGAAACTTATCATAAGCATAGTCATGAACCATTTTATGCCAGCGAGCGTATTTTTCATCGCCCGTTATGGTGTAAGCGAGAAGTGTTGCAATGATGGTTTCGTTATGGGGCCACCAAAATTTCATATCCTGCCAATATTCCTGTACCGGTTTATGGTATACATCTCTGAAATATAAAATCCCCCCATGTTCTTTGTCCCAGCCTCTTTCCCACATATAATCGAGCATTTTACATCCCAATGCAATCAATTCGGGGTCGTTATTTCGATATTTTGCCTCATGTAAAATAAACCATGCCCCTTCAATGGCATGACCGGGATTTAGGGTTCTACCATCTATATGATCTATAATAGATCCATCAGGTGCCACTTGCTCCATTACACATTGAATATCATCTTTCACGAAACTATTTTTGATTTCTTCAATCCATTTCATGATCCATTCGTCGCAACGCGCATCACCAATAGTTTCCCTTAATTGTTGCGCTGTGTTAATCATAATCATTGGCACACCTATCCCTTTTGAAGGGCGAGTTCCAGTATATTTTGGGGGCAATAAACCTGGTGTAGTTGCGTATTCAATGCACTTTCCAAAAAGATATCGTGCTTTTTTAGCAGCTGTTTCATCACCACTGGCTTTTGCATAGGCAGCATTTGCGATAACGGCAAAGGTTTCAGAAAAATAATATCTACGCTTACGAATGGGACTTCCATCTCTCGTTACATGGAAAAACATCTGGCCATCTGTATCAAAACAGTATTTATTCAAGAAATCTATACCAGATTTTGCGCCATCTAGCCACTCTTTTTTAGGTACAATGGTATTACAAAGTGTTGATAAGAGCCAAGCAGCACGTCCCTGGATCCAAACAGCTTTGTCGTCGTCAATTAAGCTTCCATCTTGATCCCTCATTAACAGATAACCCCCATATTCTTGATCAATAGATCTGGGAAACCAAAAGGGAATAGTGTTATTCAATAACTGCTTTTCATAAAATGCTGAAAGACTTTTCAATTCTTCAATCGTATAACTCATAAGATTTATTTTACATTAATGGAAAATGTTGAAGCTGGCAGTTTAGCTTCATTAACTAAATTGGCTCTTGTAAATGGTTGCCAACCATAAAGCACTTTGGTAATTTTCGACTTAGGAGGAATGATTAAATGAACCTCATTTTTATGAATAGTTGCTTTAACTACTAAGTGATTTCCCTTTTCGTCTTGAACTTCAAAGCCGTTTAATAGAGAACCGGTATTTGGTTGTAATTTTTGTGCTTGATTAAATGTAACCACAATGTTGTTTTCCTTTCGAACAGCTTTGATAGCAATAGGCCCACTTGCAATGATGTTTTTGTGATAAGTATTTTTTAATGCTAGTAAAGCTAATCGTTCGCCTACTTCTTTTTTACGAACAGGATGTACATTTAGCGAATCTCCAAGATCAGAACTTACTGCCATGCCCGAATTGGGAATAACCGACTGTAGTTTTCGTTGGGCGTCTCTGAAATATGGCCATGAAGGGCGGTCAATAGCCGATAATTGCACGTAATAAAAGGGAAAATTAGTTTTCCATTTTTCTCTCCAACTTTTAACCAACAGCGGCAATTCGCGGTTAAAAAGTTCAACATTGTGCGCATTGCTCTCTCCCTGATACCAGATAACCCCTTTTATGGGGAACCCGATCAATTTAGAAATTCCAGCTTCATAATTATAAGCGGGTTCATATGGATGTCTCTGTTTTGGATTAATAGCATTTTTTAAATTCATGTCGGCCCTACCCTTTGCCCAATCCTGAATAAAATCTGACTTCCGCCAACCACCTATTAAATCTACCAGTAGATTATCATTTTCCAAGGTTCTTCTATCTATCCATGATTCGAGTGTTGAGCCGCCTACTGCCATTTGAATTAAACCAATAGGGACATTTTCTTGAGTAGCTAATTGCGCGCCGAAATAATAAGCAATTGCAGAGAAGTTGGTTATGCTTTGCGGTTCCAACGTTGCCCAACTTCCAGAAAAATACTCAAGCTCATTAATAGAATTTAATGTCTGCTGATCCCAGGATACATTATCCGTTTCGGCTACAGCATTATATTTTAGTAACCTTATGGGTAATTTTTTGTTCAGATTTGCTAATGTTGCAGGGCCGGTAGCGGCTGATTTTAAGGGAAAAACCATATTCGATTGGCCAGCGCAAAGCCAAACATCTCCAATAAGTACGTTTTTTATATTCTGCGTTTGAGAACCAGAAATGATTTTGAACTCATAAGGTCCACCAAACTTCATGGCAGGAAATTGAACTTTCCATTTTCCATCTTTGCCTGTTACTGTACGCCGAACAGTTTTATTAAAATAGACAGATATTTGTTCATTTGCAATGCCCGTGCCATATAGTAGAATGGGTTGGTCGCGTTGGAGTACCATATGATCGGAAAACAAAGGATCCAACCTAAAGGGACCAAAGTTGCCTGTTAAAGCTTGACAAACTGTGTTAGCGATGATTCCTGCTCCTTTTTTATCAGGATGTAGATTATCTGCAAAAAGCTCTGGACGGTTATTTAAGGCTCCATTAAGATCTATCAATTGCAGCTTATTTGCTTTTGCAATCAGCTTAATTTTCTCCTGAACCTGCCAATACCAATCACGGGTGCCCGACTTAAACCGCGGATGTCCGCTAAAAATAGGCGTTAACTTACAGATATAAATCTTTGCCGTAGGGTTATCTTGTTTCAAGGTATCTATCAACCACTGGTAATCAGCCTGAAACTCATCTTTATAATTTGGCCAATTTCTTGGATCTGTATCATTTAACCCTAAATGAATAATAACTATATCAGCTTTAAAGCTTATTAAATTAGTAAACTCCTTGGTTTTATAATATGGTCTATGTCCCTTTTTTAATAGCGTTGCTCCACTTAAACCAAAATTACCCACCCCATATTTATCGCCCAGCAATTGCTGTAATTGGGCAGGATAGGCGTCTTGTTGTGGATTAGCTAATAGGTAACCTGCAGTTACAGAATTCCCTATACAGGCAACTTTAATTTTTTGTCCAAGAACATTGGCATTGCATAAAATTATTATTCCAATTACTATCCTAACAACAATTTTCATTTATTTAAGGATTTCGTTTACTGGAATACGAACGAAATACATATCTCTCACCCCTTCATAAAAAATCCCAATTGTATGATCATCAATCTTTGTTAAGGAAGAATAACCAAATAGTTTTCGGTCATCAAGCAGTAACTCATTTTTTTTGCTCCAGCTCTCGCCTAGATCTGTGCTTGCTTTGATGGTTAAATTATATCTACCACTCTGGGTATTATCATTTCCAAAAAAGACGATTTCTTTTTGCTTGCCTTTAAAACTCACATTTGCTTTAATAAAGCTAGCCATACAAACTGGATCTTGTAATGCTTGATAGGAAGTATGGTGTTCTACCCAAGTTTTACCTAAATCAGCAGTCGTTGCCACACTTCTAAAACTCCCGCGATTATCTCTCATATTTAACATTAAAATTCCGGGCTGAGTTTCTATAATCTGGGCTTCTGTAGTATTGGCAATCGGTCCATCTTCTGTTTTCCAAGTAGTTCCATGATCTGCACTATATATCAATGTTGAGTGTGGCATTGCATTTTCATCCCAGTATTGAGCTGCAAAAACTATTTTACCATCTGCCATTGCAATACCGCTTCCAGGCCCATTAAAAAATAAATTCCATTCTGGGTCTTTAACTCCCGCTGTTATACTTTTCGGTTTCGACCAGGTGATACCATCGTCATCACTACTTACCACAACCAACTGTCCAGTAACATCTTCTGAAAGCCCAGGCTTTGATCCTGCAATCGAACGGTTGCCTTTGCTCCACAATGCGATTACCCAAATCTTTTTGGAAATAGGATCAAAAAGTACCGCAGGGTCACCCACACCATTGTTCTCATGAGGTTCGCCCATGTCGATAATCACTTTCATTGGCTCCCAACTTTTACCACCATCGGTGCTTCTGTTCATACCTACATCAATATTTGCGGGAAGATCTCTTGAATTCTTATAACGAATATCGTAAACCGAAATTAGCGCACCTGTATTGGTTGTTGCTATACCTGGTATCCTTAAGGTATGAATGCCATTTTCACCACCTTTTTTAACCACTATACCAAGGCGTTTCACGAAGCCATCTCCTACTTCCATTATTGGATATTTTTTTGAGTTTACATCCTCAACTTGGCTAACATGAAATTCGATTTTGGAATCGATATCTGCCTCATCTTTAAGTTTAGCACTAATCCAAATATAATGTACACCAGGTTTTAAGGTAAGGTTAAGCGATAATCCTTGATTGATCTTTGAAGGATTAAGCTGTGACAAGAGTTCCTTTTCATTGAAAGAAGCTTCTCTTCCAGTAAAATAGATATTTATATTTTCAATAGCCTGCGATCCAGCTGGGTCTACTTTGAATGCCATTTTTTTCAATGTAATTGATTTCTCTCCTGCGGGAATATAAATCCTGACATATAAGAGGGGGTTTGATTCAATTCCTTTAAAAATTGGTGATACTGGTGCTGATGAAGTAAAAGTTACCCCTTGAGATGAGAAAGCTTGATATGCGCTCACCATTAACAGGAATAAGAAACTAACGCATAATTTTATTTTTATAGTTTTCATATTTTCTTGGATTTAGACGTCGTTAAAGTCGTTAAACTTCGGACGCAGGAAATAAAGTTGGATCAATAAGGCTACAAAGACAATGATAGAAAGCATTGCGAAATCATGGCCCAAACTCCCAGAATCTGTCGATTTCCCGAGCAAATTTGTGATAAAGGCACCCGCAAAAACGCCTGTCATATTCATAATTCCGTAAGCCGTTGCTCGGTATTTTGAGGAAACAAATTGGCATAGTATGGGCATATTATTTGCATCAAACATCCCAAAACCTACCCCAAAGCAAAGTGCAGCACCCACAACATGAAATAATGAGTGACCAAATCCTATTAACAATAAGGAGGGAATAGTGAGCCCTAAGCCTATCGCGCTTGTATAAATGCGGCCCTTGATATTTTTCTGTACCCATTTATCTGATAGGATACCACCAAATATAACACCGATAAAAGAGGAAGCTGCCAAGGTGATAGTTGATAATGGGCCTGCCTGTTCCATTGGCAGATTTAGGTTCTGCGAAAATAAAGTTGGAAGCCAATTTTTTACACCCCAGCCTGGCAAACTTGGTATGGCAAAATACATTAGGATAATCCAAAAAGAAATATTACTCAATAACAAGACTAGCCCCTTGATAATAGGCACTTTAGATGGATTTAATGTTTTAACCGCAATTTCTACTTCAGTAACCTTTTTTTCTCGCAAAAAGAAGATTAAGATTACCGCATATACGATACCTATCATACCAAAGACGTGAAACGTAGCTTGCCAGGTATAGTTTTTGGCAACAGTTGCACCAAAACCTCCAAGCGCCTGCCCCATGTACAAACCTGTCATATGAATGCCGATAGCAAGAGACCTTGTTTTTGAACTATGGAAATCGGCAATCAGCGATAATCCTGCCGGAATATATAATGCTTCGCTAACTCCCATAATAGCTCTTAAAATATAGAGCTGATTAAATGTGGTTGCATAGCCCATGGCAAAAGTCACCACGCTCCATACAAATAGGCTTCCAATAATTAACCACTTTCTATTAAACTTGTCGGCAATAATCCCCGAAACTGGA
>DATJDT010000294.1:0-1559 GCA_035497275.1 Pedobacter sp. | reverse complement strand
ATTCTGTTCCTAATCCGGCGTCAAATGTTAACCGTTTAAAAGCTGAGCTACCCTGCAATGGCTGTTCAATATTATAAGCAGAACTATCAACTTCTTTATTAAAACTATTTGTTGCTTTACCCAGCAATAAGCCAAAGCCACCATAGCCGTAAATATTCCAAATATTTTCTGAATTGTAAGCTCCGATTAAATAATGTTTCCATCCCACAGATAAATGCCGATAGCGTAAGTCGGTATGCGCTGTGTATTGAATTAACTGCGGATTTGTAGCTGCATCTTTTGCAGAGGCTGTAAAATTATTTTTGAATTTACCAGTGGTGTAATAAGATACCCAGGTATAAATGGCATTTTTTCCGTCGGCAGATGGATAAAAATTTAATTGTACTGTTTGCCCGAACGCCCAAAATTTTTGTTGCGAACTTAAATTGCGCAGGAGCGATCCGTCTGTAGCTACGCTGAATTGTGTAGAAGCATTCAGGCCATGTAAAATACAAAAGAAAATAAATAGTATCCGTAGTCTGATCACAGGTTAAAACTTGCCTGCAATGTTAGGTAAATATGTTCAACAAAAGCTACTGATGATGGTAAAGCAGGCTGGATATTCAGCTATCTTAAATAGCTTTTTAATTAAGAAATGGCAGAAAATACTTTTGATTTTCTGCCATTAAGAACAAATGCGCTGCTAAGAATTTTTGTAAATGGATGATTATATGTTGTTAGAGCTTCCTGATACTAACGTCATAATTTTCCACTACGCGGGCCACAGTACTAATTTCAAAAACTTGTGAAGTATTATCTTTTAAACTGCGGATAGTAAAACTAAGCTTTCCTATACTCTCAGATTTATTAAAGATGTACTTCTTATCGAATTTTTTATCCGTATAGATATCCTGGAAAATGGTATTTCCGTCTACATCTTTAATGCTAACGCTAAATTTATCACCCGCTTCATTATCTAAGGAAAGCTGGAGAATTACTTTATCATCAACAGAAGATATATGTTTAATGGAAGCTGCTTTAACAATGGGATCGCCGCTGAAAGGCTGTGCTACAGCGTACACATTAAAGGTTAGCATAAGAGCCAGGAAGCTACCTTTCACAAAAATTTTCAGACTGCGCAAAATTTGCTTTTTCATATTGATAGTATTTAGTGACAAAGTGTGTTGTTATGGAAAAGCAATCGATGATAATAATTGCGAAGCAATCGAACCTATGTGCAAGACAATCAAAAGTGGGGGGCAAACAAACGAGGAGATTTAATTAGAACAGCAGCAAGTGTTTTGAAAAAGTTGAATGTTGTATTTTGTTTTCATATTTGCTGTTCGATCAACCTGAGAGCAAAAATAATCTGGAAAATTTTAGAAACAAACCGCTTTGCCAGCAAATCCGGTTTGATAACAATTACATAACATTAAAATTTGTTGGTCGTTCCCGTGAATTTAAGCAGTCGTTGAACTGTCTGCGTTCAGTGCGTTCCATAATAAATCTTTGAGTTCAGACATATTTTTATTTGTAAGAGATGAAATAAAAATGTGAGGATATTTTTTAGGCAGTTCTTT
>DATJDT010000293.1:0-3331 GCA_035497275.1 Pedobacter sp. | reverse complement strand
CTCCATTTTGGGTGCCCAAAATTTATCATTCACATGCACATGTGTGAAAGCTACCGGTTGTATGGGGTAATCCTTTTTTTGCTGTGCAACGGCATTAATTAGTGCCAAACTCGCAACTATAGTTAAAAATTTAGATTTCATCTGCTATGATTTAAAAAAATAAATTTAACGAGTTCAAGGGGCATAAAATAAGTCAATATTCACATGTATCGAATAGAATTTAACCTGTTTTACTTAAAGCTCAATTAACTTTGTTTCCGTTAAACCAACATCGAGTGTGTGCTTAACACCACATTTTAAGGCAAAATTAGCTTTCTGGTGCCCCACTGGGAAGTCGAAACAAACAGGATAATTATATTCAGCTACCTTCTCTATGACGATATCAATCAAAGCTTTACCAAAACCGTCTACGTCATTATCAGGCTTAAGCTTAAATCCACCAATAATTAAACCATTAAGCTTATTTAACTTACCACTTCGTTTCAAGTTATAAAACATTCGATCAATACTATATAAGGCTTCTCCGGTATCTTCTAAAAATAAGATTTTTCCAGCCGTTTGAATTTCCGATTTGCTCCCTGCTAGATTTTCGATACAGCGCAAATTACCACCAACCAGCTCACCTTTCGCAATTCCCAACCTATTACTGGCATTATAAGCGGCTTGGTATTTCATTTTTTCACCTTTCAGCACCTGCTGGATAGAATTTATGGTATCAATTTGTATTGGTTCGGCAATTGACCAATCGCTCGGAAAACTATTACACATTTTTGAATGAATGCTAGCTATTCTATAGTTGCTATTAATATGACAATGCAGAATAGTTATATCGCTAAAACCAATAATCCATTTTGGCAACGATCTAAACCCACTGAAATCTAATTGATCTACAATCCTAACTGCTCCATATCCCCCTCTGGCACACATTATTGCTTTGATATTTGGATCGTCCAGCATCTGCTGAAAATCTTGTAAACGTTCTTGATCTGTGCCTCCGAAGGTAAAATCTCTCGCACCAACCGTTTTTCCCACTACCACATTAAAGCCCCAACTTTTCATTTGAATAACTGAGGCCGCTATTTCTTCAGCAGTAATATAACCTGCCGGACAAGTAATTCCAATGGTATCACCTTCAGTTAAATATGCTGGAATTCTGGGCCTTCCGCTTTCCACTATTGACAATTTCGCACCCGCTGTTAACGGGTTTAAAAGTACAACTGCAGGAATCAGTGAAAGAAAATTTTTACGGTTCATGTAAGCTAAGATAGAGATTTGAGTATAAAATTAAGCTATAATCTTATTATCAGTTAATTGAGCAGCAATACCAGCGCCTGCTACCAACAATTCTTGCGTAATGGTTTTAGTATACTCTGTAATTTCAGCTTTAAAATCCGTTACTGACGCTCCAGAACGGATTTCCTCCAATCTCTTTTCCCATTGCCCTGTTAATTCTGCTTGAGCAATTTTCTTATCCTTAACTACATCATATACCGCCAAACCTTTTTGTGTAGGAATTAAATTTCGCTTTTCTCGAATAATATACTCACGTGTCAATAAAGTTTCTATAATTGCAGCACGCGTTGCAGGTGTACCTAAACCACTGTCCTTCATAGCATAACGCAACTCCTCATCTTCAATTTCTTTACCTGAAGTTTCGAGTGCTTTCAATAAAGAAGCTTCATTATACATCGCCTTAGGTTTAGTTTGCTTTTCAAGCAACGCCTTATTTACAATCGGAAGCAACTCACCCACTTTTACCTTAGGTAAAGCAGGGTTGTCTTCGTCTTTTTTCTCATCTTCGGCATCATTAAATACTGCTCGCCAACCGGCAGATTGGATTACGGTACCATTTGCAACGAAAATCGAACCTGAACTAACAGTTATTTTGGTAATTTCCTTAATACATTCTTGATGAAATGCTTCTATCATCCTCCCAGCCACCATATCATAAACCGCTTGATGATCTTTACTAAGATTGTATGCTTTTTCGCCAGTAGGAAGTATTGCATGGTGATCTGTTACTTTTTTAGCATTAACACTACGCTTATTTAACTTAATTGTCTGTAAAAAAGCAGCCTGCTTGCCAAAATCTTGATGATCCGTTAGCTTTGAAATTAAGTTTGGAATGGTCGCAAATACATCATCGCCAATATATCTACTTCCAGTACGAGGATAGGAAACCAATTTACTTTCATACAAATTTTGCAATAAATTAAGCGTTTGATCAGCGGTAAATCCATTCTTTTTATTCGCTTCTTGTTGTAAGCTACTTAAATCATGCAATAAAGGAGGTGGTTCCTTCCTTGGCTTTGCTTCAACGGCTGTAATATTTCCACCTTTTTCAAAACCAGATGCAATATCTTCTACCTGATCAAAAATTTGCTGTGCTTCTTCTCTAGTCTTGAAATTAGCAATAGAAATCGCTTTAAATAGTTGACCATCTTTATCAAGCTGAATACCAATTTGAAAGTAAATTTGCGGTATAAAATTTTTGATTTCTATATACCTCGAGCATATCATAGCTAATGTTGGTGTTTGAACCCTACCTAATGAAAGCACGCTGCGTGAACCAGCAGAAATACTTAAGGCTTGTGTGGCATTCATTCCTACCAGCCAATCTGATTCGGATCTACAATGTGCCGAATTAAATAAACTATCGTAGTCAGTACCTGGCTTCAAATTTCTAAACCCATCCTTAATCGCTTCATCAGTTTGAGAGGAGATCCATAACCTTTTAAAAGGTTTTTTACATTTTAAGAAATAGTAGATATAGCGAAAAATAAGCTCTCCTTCACGCCCAGCATCCGTTGCAACAATAATCTCTGTCGCCTCGTCAAATAACATTTTAATAATATCTAATTGCTTTCTTACTCCAGGATCTTCAACAAAACCATCTTTGGTTTTAACTTTGCGAATAGCCAATTTAAATCGACCAGGCAGCATAGGCAAATGCTGCTTACGCCATCCGATAAATCCGTAATCTTGCGGAGGAGCCAGTTGCAATAAATGCCCAAATGCCCAAGTAAATGAATAACCTTTACCCTCTATATATCCGTTTTTCTTAGTTGTTGCCCCGAAAACTTTAGCTAATTCACGACCTACGGATGGTTTCTCGGCAATCACAATCTTCATGCAACGAAGATACAAAATTAGCTAATGATACAATTTGCTAATTCTTATTTCTTAGGTTTTGCACCCATATAAAATATCAATTTGCCTCCAGCTGTAATGTCATCATGTTTAATAAAAGGTTTAACTAATTGCTTGCCATTTAATAATACCTTTTGAACATAAACATTTTTATCGCTCTGATTAATGGCTTCCACTGTAA
>DATJDT010000292.1:0-3729 GCA_035497275.1 Pedobacter sp. | reverse complement strand
GCCTGATCCTAATCGTGCCTACTATCTTGCCTTATTTAAAGATTTTTTTATTGGAAAATCACCAAATGCAGCACAATGCAAAATACTTAACAGCAATGTGTTAAGTTTCAATGAAGATAAAGAAAATAGAACGATAACGGCTACGGCGAGCGATTTTTTAATAATTGAGAACGCAGCATTAGGTTATCGCCTAAAATATCTCATAGAGAACTTTGAGTATGACTATAAGACAAAGATCATTTACTACGCTGGCCACCCTTACTTTGAAGAGCTGAGTGGTGGTAACGCAAAAAAAAAGAAATGGCTCAGGAACAGGGAGCTTGCCTATAATGGGTCTGTTCAACATTTCTTTAAATCTCTTTACCACAATACCATTAAGGAAAACGGCTTTATCATTAACAAGCTAGGAACAATCCCTAATACAAATAGAAAGCCTGAGGAATTAATTAACGCGAATATTAAACGATTAACGGCCGGAAGGCAGGGCCTGATAAATTCATTAACCTTTAATGGTGATGATTCATTATCTTATTGGATTAGGCAGAAGAATTTGCCCAAAACGTTTGATATAGTAAGTAGAGCGGATGTGTTAATTGATACATTGGTAAAAAGGCAAGATAAGGACCTTAAAATGATCCAATTTAAAGATGCATTGTATGTAATCTATAAGAATGAGAGGGAAGATTCGGCTTACGCTGCCTCTGGGCTTAGGCAAAATCGTCCATTGGATGTAGGTAATTTCCAAATTTCTGTGATTAGTTTACTGGAGCCCAGCATTAGCTTTTATTCAAATGGTGGAGTTTATAGTCCCAAGAGCAGCTTATACAGCGGATATTGGGCCTACGAAAAAATCGCAGACATGTTACCAATGGATTATCAAGTTGTGAAAGTTAATTGACGCTATCTAGTTCTCCTTAAAATCTGCTAGGCATTGCGTATGGATTTTTTCACAGGTTCTATTGTTTAATAAATTCTACTCTTCTATTATTTGCTTTACCGGCCGCTGTTGTATTCACATCTACAGGTTTGGTTTCCCCAAGTCCGGCTGCAGTTAAATGATCTTCGTTCACATTGAATTCATTTACCAAGGCAGTTTTTATAGCCATCGCTCTTTGCTCTGATAACTCCAAATTTTTGGCATTGTCACCATCACTATCTGTATGCCCAATAATTTTCACTTTTAATTGTACGTTCTCATTTAATACCGCAGCGATTTCTTTTAGTACCCCTGCCGACTGGGGTTTAATAATTGCTGAACCTGAGTCGAACAGAATGCCTCTGGTAACCAATTTCCCTTCGGTTAACAATTTGTTGCGCATATCTGGCTTTCCTACTGCATAACGCAAATTGCTGATATACATTTTTGTTGTTTCAGCATCACCCTCGTCTTGTACAAAGGTTCCAAATCGCACATAATAATTCGGCGAAACGGCCAATGCTTGAGGCAAATCGTAAACTTTTTTCTCGTCAAAGTAAATTTTTACCCTTTGTTGTTGCCTCATGATGGATACATGAATTGGTTTCCTGGAGTTCAATTTTGTGTACAATGCTTTTGCTTCGGTAACGGTTTCACCTTTTAAATAGCTCATTGCTTTGATCTCTTTGCTTCTGGGTTCCATTTCAAAAGAAACTCCTGTATTTGATGACATATAGGCATCTTGAGAAGCACCTACTAAGGTTGCCGAAGAAATCAGTTCTATCAAAAATCGCTGGTACCAATTCGATTCTTGATTATAGGTAAGAATCATATCAAAATCTACCGTACAATTGTCGGGCATTTTGCTAGTGTATTGTGGTGAGAAAAAAGCTTTTGAACCAGTTAATTGTACCCAATTAAAATCAGAACTGTTTACCTTTGCTATTTCTGCCCCTCCTGTACTGTTCCATTTGGCAGGCAAATCTCCCATCGCATCTTGTTTAAAATCATCAAATGCTAAAATTTTATCGCCAGGCACAAAATCGAACTTATTATAACTTGCAAAGGAAGGTTCTATTTGTTTCGCATTAGTTTCTTCTTCGTCATTAGCCTTATTGCTTTTGCTAGTCGATTTCACCTCCTTTTCCTCTTCAGCAGACTTATCTTTTTTCTTGAAAATTCCACCAATTCCCTTTTCTAGTTTATCCAAACCTTTGTTAATGGTTTCATCAACTTTGCCATTTGCCTTGTTTTCAGCGGCATTTTTTGCCTTTTCTTTTACACCAATTTTTTGTGCTTTTACTTCAGCAAAGCTATACATCAAAACTAAAATAAATATTGTTCCTAAGGATTTACATATCGTGTTCATAGGTATGAGTTTAAATCAATACTTGAAGATATCCTTAAAGAAGAAAGCGTGCACAATAATATCGATGAACGATATTAAATAATCGGTAAAGGCAAGAAAGATTAAGGATTTAATTAACCTGCAAAATATCACTCCCTAAGCTCTCTATACCCGCCAAGTTCACAGTCCTTAATTGATAAATATTTAATTGTCCGGCCAAATAGCTTCTTGTAGCCACTGTATCTTTATCAGGCTGTATGGTTTCAACTAAAACAAAAGCTTTACCGTTCCATTTATATAACTTATAAGCTTTTACTTTTAACCCTTCACTCCTTAACCATTTGATATTTAGCATATTATCATACAACGCAGCTTTTAAATACTTCGGACCAAATACCCGTTCAAAAGGGTTCTTATAGGTAAAACTCATACTTGGAATACTTTCCTTATTAACACCTAGCGCGTTAACTTGAAAAGAATCTCCATCTTTCAAATCTGCTATATTGATGTAATTTAGTTCACTCGATGTGTTTCCATTTCTTAAAGCTTTAAAGATAGTCTCTCCTTTTCTTTTTAAGTAAACCTGATAACCTGAAATCTCTTGCTGACGCAAACTATCAACGGTCCAAACTAAGCTGTAAGTGGTATCATTTGCCGTTATGATACGTAAATCTGTAGGTGGGGCAATTCCTTGACTACCATAACTATAAGAAATTGTCGACGTATCAGAATGCTTACTTAAGTCAAACGAATTGCTTTCTGCTACCACAACATATTGATACATTTCCCTGGGTTTTAGCGAGCTTAAGGTGTCCTTCCATAAATATTGACCAGTTTTATTTTTAAAAATCAATGGAGAGGAAGTTTCAAACTCGCCTTTGTTCCCTATTCTTTTTTTCACATAATAACCTCTTGCTGATGCGTTATCATTCTTCCAGCTCACTAGAATAGCTTTATTTCTTTGTTCAGTTTTGATATGCTCCACTTGATAGGGTATTATGGGAAATTGGGGTATCACAACAATTGATGCTGAAGAATAAACTATGTCGCTAATAAACCCCTTCATATCTAAGCGGTAAAAGAAAGGTTCATTGGCATCGCTCACTTTATCAATGTATAAAGTGTCTTGTGGACTAATATTTGAAACTAATTGATACTTTCCATCTATCGTACGACTCCTTAAGAGGGCAATATTTTTTACCCAATAGTTTTCAGAAATTTTCCAGTTCAAGATAATATTATTGGTGTTTTTTGCATTAACCGCTGTAAAAACTGTAGCTATCGGCCTAACGTCAGGCGCAAAAGCATAAGCCCATATGCTTTCTGTCTCTACCGTTAAGGTATCTTTTTTAGTTTTTATGATATACTGATATACGCCTGGAGATTTCCTTAAACTCGTATCAGCAAATTTTACCGTTGTACGAGTGGCAATTTTTTTATTTGTTCTAATTAATTTCTCCCCATC
>DATJDT010000291.1:0-4009 GCA_035497275.1 Pedobacter sp. | reverse complement strand
GTTTTTTCATAACTTATATTTAAACGACAAAGACTTAAAGAATGAATTATTGTTTTCGTTCTATTTCTCTATCCATTTCTGTGATATTCACATTCACAGATTGAGAAAAATCTCCTAATAGATAATTATTAAAGTAATCCGCTAAGCGCCAGAACATATACTCAGTCATATCTCCAAAACCGTGACGTTGACCAGGCACTACCATATAATCAAAACGCTTTCCAGCTTTAATTAACGCATTGGCCACTCTAATAGAGTTTGCTGGGTGTACGTTGTTATCTATATCACCATGCATTAACAATAAATGTCCTTTTAAGTTTTTAGCTAAATCTGGATTTTTATCAATTGCATATTTAAATGTGGTATCTCCTTTGGCAGAAACAATTTCGGTTACTCCATGGTGCTTCTCACTCCACCAACGATTGTAAATACTATTATCGTGGTTACCCGCAGCAGAAACCGCCACTTTAAAGAAATCGGGATAGACAAGCAATGCTGCTGTCGACATAAATCCACCACCTGAGTGACCTGTTATACCCACTTTATTGGCATCAATAAAGGAATATTTGTCTGCTAACTGTTCAATTGCAGCTTTTTTGTCGGCTAATCCATAATCTCTCAAATTCCCGTATCCATAGGTATGATACCATTTAGAACGAGCTGGGTGACCGCCCCTATTACCTACAGTAATTACAATATAACCCAATTGAGCTAAACGATCCATCCTATCCATGCTTCTACCAAAGCTTTTATTTACAGCTTCAGTTTGTGGCCCAGGATAAACATATTCAATAATTGGATACTTTTTGTTCGGATTGAAATCAAATGGCTTATACATCACACCATAGATATCGGTTACCCCATCATCTGCTTTAACTTTAAAAGGCTCTGGGAATTTATAACCAGTTGCCATTAATAATGACAAATCTGTAGTCTCCAAATCCATTATTACATTTCCCAAATTATCTTTTAAAACACTTTTTGGAACTGTATTTACTCTTGAAAAATTGTCGATAAAGTATTTTGCTTCATCATTCATGTTCACAGCGTGATCAAAATCTCCACCATTTAACAATTTCATGCCAGAACCATCGAAATTAACTCGATATAAATGCAAAAAGTAAGGATCTTCTTTAGCCTCACGACCATTTGCCGTAAAATAAAGAACACGATTTTTCTCATCAATATTTACAATGTTTTCAGCGTGAAATGCACCTTTGGTAATTTGATTTTTTAGTTTACCCTTCTCGTCAAACAGATAAAAATGACCCCAACCGTCACGTTCACTCCAGTGAATAATTTCATTTCCTCCATTCACCAATCCAGGACGTTGAACCTCTACATAGGTATTAAAACGCTCATCTATTAGTTGAGTTACTACACCAGTATTGATATCAATAGTGCAAATATCAATTCTTTTTAAATCGCGACTAGTTCTTGAGAAATAGAACTTTTGGTTATCACCTAACCAAATAGAAGGACGAAATTCGTTATCTCTATCTTTATTTAATGTAGGTCTGCTCCAAGTAGAAATACTTTGATCCTTAAAAGCAGTTGTGTTAATTGTTTTATAAGTCTTTGCAGCAAAATTGAATAATACAAACTCATCTATTGGAGATTCTTTCTCACCTGGCATTTGATATTTATAAGTCTCTAACGTTGGGCGCCCAGCACTTACACTATTGATTACCCACAAATCTTTAACTTTTCTTGAATCAGTACGATCAAGCACAAAATATTTAGAATCTGGCGACCACAATACATAGGCCCCTCTTCTCTTCTTATTATTTTTAATATTTTCTTCATTGTTTTCTCCATCACCATCACTTCCAAAAGAATAAAATTTCACTCCATCTTTGGTAAGCTGATGTTCTACAATTGTACTATCGTCTTCATTTTTAACTGCTTTAAGGTAGTTAGCTTTATCCATCCAGTATAAATTATAATTTTTGGAAAATATAATAGCTGATGAATCTGGAGCTACCGAACCCCAGTTAGGTTTAGCTTTGGGCTTTGAAAAGTTTTTCACTTCCGTTAGCTTACCAGCTGCAATTTCATAATTAAACGAAAAAATTTTCTTCTGCATTGAATCGGCAGCCTTTTTATCTTTCCTATCTTTTTTAACCTCATCAATTGTACTTCTTATTTCGAAGTTGATGCTTTTCTCGTCTTTAGCAAACTTTAAATTTTCGATTGGTAAATGTTGGGCATCAAAAGGATCACGTATTACCAATGTAATTTCAGCAGCCATTTTTTCTGGATCGAATAATACACTTTTGCTTTTGAGTGCTGGATCAACTATATACCATTGCTTGCCATTTGGCGTTTCATATTGATACCAAAAACGATTGCTTAATTTTAACCAATGTGGATCAACAGCAGTAGAATAGATAATTTTTCTCAGCTTATTCGGCGAGAAACGTGCAGCAGCTTGATAATTAGCTTTTTCACCTACGGATGTCGTTTCAGTTAAGGAAATTGTTTTAGTTTGCGCAAAAACCTGCGGGCTTAACAATGCTACAAGAGCAAATAAAAAGTAGAGTTTCTTCATTGATGAATATAATTGGTAAATAAGCCACTAATTTATTTAAAATGTGGTGTTAATGATTAATTTGTTTGTAATAATGAGGATATAAATAATGCAGCTCACCACTTTGTCAATCTTTAAAGATTGACAAAGTGGTGAAGTTTAGGGCCCTAGTACCAAATTACCAACAAAAGTGTCAAGTAAATTAGATTTTTCATAGTTTTGTACCAAAACACATACCGATGAACAAATTCTTCTTATCAATTATCTCTGTAATGCTGATTGTTGCAACTGGATGTCAATCCAAATCAAGTCCAACTTCTGCTGAAGCTACTGCCGATACTACTCATGCTAAATCAACTGGAGCTTCTAGTCCTTCGATTGATATTAATCAAATTAAAATTGCTGATGCACAAACTATTTTAGCCCGAAAACAAGTCCCAATTTTGTGTTATCACCAAGTTCGAAATTGGAAAGCAACAGATGGGAAGGTTGGGAAGGATTATATTGTAGAAATACAAAATTTTAAAGATCAAATGAAAATGCTAGCTGATAGTGGTTACCATACTATTTTACCGGATCAGCTTTATGCCTATTTAAATACGGGAGCAAAATTGCCTTCCAAACCAATCATGTTAACTTTTGACGATACTGATTTAGATCAGTTTACCATTGTAAATCCAACCCTAAAAAAATTGGGCTACAAAGCCGTTTATTTTATCATGACGGTATCGATTGGCAAAAAAGGAAAGTTTGTTGACTATATGTCTTCAGATCAAATTAAACAATTGTCGGATGAAGGAAATGTAATTGGAAGTCATACCTACGACCATAAAAACTTCAAAAAATATACTGGTAAAGATTGGGAGGAGCAATTGGACAAACCAACAAAAAGACTTGAAGAAATTACCGGTAAGAAAATGACAGAATTTGCTTACCCATTCGGACTATGGAATGCCGAAGGAATTCCAGAATTGAAGAAAAGAGGATTTAAAATGGCTTTTCAACTTTCTACAAAACGAGATGAAAAAGATCCATTATTTACCATAAGAAGGATAATTGCTAGTGGATATTGGAGTCCAAAAACATTGAGCAACAGTATCAAAAATAGCTTTTAGAACAGTTAGTCGTCATTGCTTCGTACTGGCAATGACGACTAACTAATTTCTTTGATAAGATATTTCTTTCCATTGAAATCGAATTGATCACCCTTTCCCTTGCCTAATAAAAGTTTTCCGATAGGCGAAAAAGCTGAAATAGCAAAAAATACATCTTTCCCAAGGTGTAGCTGTCCAGCACTGATACTCAGGTAAAAATTACCCTGGCTGGTATAAACCAAGCTCCCATTTCTAGCAGCGTCAGTAGGTACCGCATCTTTTATAGAATTGAGCAACATGAGATTTTCTTCTGCGTCAATTAACAGTCGTTTATTTCTGTCGATATCCTGTTGCATCATTTCTCGACTAGTTTCATACTTATCTC
>DATJDT010000290.1:0-2860 GCA_035497275.1 Pedobacter sp. | reverse complement strand
AGCATCGGCAATTTCAACTAGGTTATTGTCGTCCACTGCCTCTTGCAATTCCTTCAACTCTTCGGCTAATAATTCTATTCTTAACTGGCACCTTTCCTTACTCGGTATAGCTGCTTGTGCTACAATTGGATGCTTAAAGGTTTTATGGAATTCTGCTACTTGGCTTAATGCGTTTAAATCGTTCATTCGTTTTTATTTCTTTATTAGCTAAATTATTAATATTACAACTCTCTTATCCAAATATTGCGAAAGCTAATTGGCTCGCTTTTATCACCATGAGATTGAAGTTTGATTGGGCAAGCGCCATGCGGTTTACTATAAGCAGCTTTACCAATGTATTGTGTGGGACCAGCAAGTTCAAAGTTGTTTTGAATTAAAACTCCATTAAATAAAACAGTTACTTTAGCCGCACTTTTTAGGCTACCGTCTTCGTTAAATATTGGGGCAGTCCAAATCACATCATAACTCTGCCACTCTCCCGGTTTTCGGTTAGCATTTACCATGGGCGTAGTTTGTTTATAGATGCTCCCTGCCTGACCATTCGTGTAGGTTTTATTATTATACGAATCCAATATTTGCAGTTCATAGCCTAAATCACCACCGCCTGTTGATGCCAAGAACAATCCACTATTACCTCTTGCTTGGCCTTCTCCGGTAATATTTGATGGAATTTGCCATTCTAAATGCAGCTGATAATTGGTAAACTTTCTTTTAGTCTCTATATTGCCGGTAGTTTTATCAACGGTAAATGCACCATTGTTAACAATCCACTTTGCGGGGCTATTATCCTTTACACTCACCCACTCGTTTAAATTTTTACCATCAAATAAAATAATCGCATCCGATGGAGCACTGCTATTTGTTGCTCCAGGGCTTACAACAGCCGGAACAGGAGTGTAAAATTCAGTATCAGCAGGCTTTGGCTTTTCTTGTGCATTAGCAGTAATAAATTGACTGCCAGCTAGAACCATAGAGGTAATTAAAAAACATCTTTTCATCTTCAAAAATCTATATTTCGAAGATAGTAATTAGCACCAACAAATAGAATTTAATTTCTTGTTTATTCCTTTAACCAACTTTTTAAAATAGTTTTTTGAAGTTCATTAGGTGTCGAAATTCTCTTGATCTCAAAACTCGCCTCACTCTTTTTACTTAAAAGCATAGGAATTACTGTTTTCTTGCCATGATCAAAAGTTTCAATAGTTATTCTATCATTTGGCTGGTTTTGCTTGGCTATTTGATTTAATGTCTCTAAGGTTGCTGGCCCACCGTTAATGCTGGTAATGACTTGGTTTCTTCTGATGCCTTCAATCCAAGCAGGCGAATTCCAATCTACCTCTCTAACTCTCAAGCTATCTTTTACTAAAGCTGCCTTAATACCATGCCAAGCTCCTTCTACAGGTTTCGGTGCAACATCTATTGTTAAGCCCGCATAATTAAGGTACTTTGCATAGTTTGGAGTTTTCACGGTATAGATATAACTAAAAAACTCTTCCAGAGGCACACCAGCTGTTTGCTCGCAAACCTTGCGAAACTCATCTTCCGTATAGCCACGGTTTTCCTTTTTATAAAAGGTATAATACAACGTTCGCATTACATCATCCAACGATTTTTTGTTCTTCGTTTCATGTCTAATCTTAAAGTCGAGCAACATCCCCATCACAGGGCCTTTATCATAGTAGGAAACAGTTTTATTAACCTCATCTCCTGTTCTGCCAAATGGGCCGTCAGACCAAGTATCATAGCTGGCCTGACTAACAGCCTGAAATAAACTTCCGGGTGATGTTTCGTATTTTTTGATCGCTTGCTGGAAGCTCGTCAAAATTTTATCGCTAGATTCAAGATTAGCCCATCTTAATAACATCTCATCATAATAGGTGGTAATTCCCTCAGCCACCCAAAGCATACTCGTCCTACTCCCATTATCATAATCAAATGGTCCCAATTCTATGGGCCTAATTCGCTTTGCATTATAGTGATGAAAATATTCGTGCCCTAAGAAGCTTAATATTGTTGTTCTACCTCCAGGCTTATCAAAGTTTTTAGAGCCCGAAAAGGCCACTGCACTTGAGTTTATGTGCTCAATGCCACCGCCACCCGGACCAATCCCAATAAAAGTGTAATCTTTAAATGGAACTTCGCCAATAACAGCTACTGCAGCTTCAATTACTTTTTTTAGATCTTCCATAAAGGCTTCCTTGTTAAAATCGCCAACTTTATAACCGATAAAATAATGCGGAACACCTTTAACAGTAAATGAAGGAAGTTCTTCCAAATTTCCAATTAAAATGGGACTATCATATAAGATATCGAAGTCTTTTGCGTGATAAGAAAACTCTTTAACCTTCTCCAGACCTGTTGCTATCCTATTCCAACCAGTGTAAGGTTTAATATTAACAGTTACAGGCATATTAATTTGATCAGCAACATGCATAAACATACCAGTCGGTGCAATAAATGCGCGTTCAGGATTTAAATAATTAGTTGCTACAAAAGATCTAGTGGTTTTTACATCATAGTTAACCTTAATTGAAGTTGCTCCATTGGTGTAAACCCTCCAGGTATTATGATTAGCCTTTTCCCATTTAATGGTGTTCCCTTGCAAATCGCTAACCTTCAACTGCTGGATATCATTTGCATAGTTTAAGATTTGATAGTAACCTGGCATCCAAACAGGAATTTTAAAGTCGTAATAATTAGCGCTTAAGCCACTACAAGTTAAAGCTACCTGAAATGTATTTGTAGCTGGCTGATCCATTGATACAGTATAGGTCATTTCAAGCTTTGGCCCAACCTTAAGTTGAGCACTTGCTTGGGTCACAACAAGCCAAATTAATATGGAAAAAAGGTAACTAAATTT
>DATJDT010000289.1:0-8785 GCA_035497275.1 Pedobacter sp. | reverse complement strand
GTCTTTAAGAAAATAATATTTCTTTTTAAAAAATATAACCTTCACGATATTCATCGTGGAGGTTTTTTTGTTTATATCTTTGCCCCACCAAATATGAAAGTAATGAATCGTCGATATTCATTACCGCTAAAATAAATGAACAACATGAAAGATCTGTTAAAGAAGTATGAAGAAAAACAACCAGAAATTGTTTTTGAATGGAAAGACAAAGAGTCGGAAGCCGAAGGTTGGGTAGTTATTAATTCACTACGTGGAGGCGCTGCCGGAGGTGGTACGCGTATGCGCAAAGGATTAGATAAGCGTGAAGTAGAATCGCTCGCAAAAACAATGGAAGTAAAGTTCACCGTATCAGGACCTCCAATTGGTGGCGCAAAATCGGGCATCAACTTCGACCCTGCTGATCCACGTAAAAAAGAAGTTTTAGAACGATGGTATAAAGCCGTAATGCCTTTGTTAAAAAGTTATTACGGAACCGGAGGTGATCTAAACATCGACGAAATTCACGAAGTTATTCCAATTACCGAAGGTTATGGTTTATGGCATCCGCAAGAAGGTGTAATTAGTGGTCACTACCAAGCAAGAGAAAACGAACGCATTCACCAAATTGGACAATTGCGCTATGGTGTTTCTAAAGTATTGGAAGATTTAGAATATACTCCAGACATCAAAAGAAAGTATAAAGTGGCCGACATGATTACGGGTTATGGAGTTGCCGAATCAATTAAACATTATTATCAAATCTGGGGAGGCAACCTGGAGGGCAAGAAAGCGATTATACAGGGATGGGGGAATGTGGCAGCTGCAGCAGGATATTATCTCGCTCAGAATGGCGTTAAAATAGTAGGTATTATTGACCGTGTTGGAGGACTAATTAAACCAGAAGGTTTTACCGAAAGAGAAATTAAAACACTCTTTAACGACAGAATAAATAACACTTTAATTGCCGACAACCTAATTCCTTTTGAAGAAGCTAGTGAGAAAGTTTGGAATGTTGGCGCAGAAATTTTTGTGCCCGCAGCATCTTCCCGATTGGTACAGCAAGCTGAAGTTGATAAAATGATTGCTGGTGGGCTAGAAGTAATTGCTTGCGGTGCAAATGTACCCTTTGCAGATAAAGAAATCTTTTTTGGAAGCATTATGGAACATGCAGACAACCATGTAGCGGTAATACCCGACTTTATTGCAAACTGCGGAATGGCCAGAGTTTTCGCTTACTTAATGCAACGCAACGTAGAAATGAGTGACGATGCAATCTTCTCTGATGCGTCAAAAGTGATTGAAAACGCTTTAAAAGCAGTTCATAACGCATCAACCAAAAGAACAAATCTATCGAGTACAGCATTTGAAATCGCATTAAAACAATTGGTATAATTTAACCATCATGAGCAAACGTTCATAAACAAAAATGGAAATTGCTCAGGATAGCTTAATCACCGATAAAACAACTTATATACCGAGTAAAATGGGTCAGGATTTTTTTAAACAGGTTTTTTGGGGCAATACATTACAAGCATATTTTATGTTTGCCTTAATTATTCTATTGGGGTTAATCTTTAAAAAGATAGTTTCCAGGTTTTTAAGTCAATTGGTCTTTAAACTGTTTAAAAAATTCGCTGAAGAAATACGATTCGAGGCCTTTGTTGCGCTCTTGCTAAAGCCTTTTGAGTTTTTCATCACCGTTTCATCAATATATTTAGCCATTAACCAATTAAAGCATCCGCTTGAAGAGGTTATTTTTCACTATCACAAAACAATTGATAAAGTAAAGGCCCTAGAAGGATTCACTCTTGGAGAGCTTCTAGACAAGCTTTTCCTCTTCTTAATTATTCTTTCCGTATTCTGGATATTTTTAAGAATAATTGATTTTGTAGCACATGTATTGATGTATAAGGCGGCAAAATCTGAGAATAAAGCTGATGATCAATTAGTCCCTTTTTTAAAGGAACTTTTCAAGTTTTTCATCTATTTTATTGGCTTCTTCGTTCTGCTGGGTTACGTATTTGAAGTAAATGCATTAAGTTTAATAACTGGCCTGGGCATTGGTGGTATAGCCATAGCACTGGCTGCCAAAGAAAGCTTAGAAAATTTAATCGGTTCATTTACGATTTTTATCGACAAACCGTTTACAGTAGGCGATTTAGTGAAAGTGGATGGCGTAGAGGGCACAATAGAAAAGGTTGGCTTTAGAAGTACCATTTTAAGAAGTACAGATAAAACAACCATCATTATTCCCAATCGGGCAATGATTGATGGTGTATTAGAAAACTTAACCCGTAGAAATTATCGACGGGTTAAATTTAATATCGGGATCACTTACGAAACAAGCTCTGAAACTATCAAGAAAATTATTGCCGAAATTAACGCCTTTTTAATAGCGCACCCACATACTTCAGACAGTACCGTAACGTTCGACAGTTTCGGCGACTCGGCCTTAAACATCCAGGTTTTATACCTGGTAGAGAATATAGAGTACAACGAATACTTAAAGATCAAAGAAGAGGTAAATTATAAAGTGATTGAGTATGTTAATCACTATGGCTCTGAGTTTGCCTATCCAACGCAAAGAACAGTAGGAGATAAGAAAAAGGAGTAAGTATCTTCGATGCTTATTAAAGCTCCGCTAAAACGGTAATTCCGCCTTTAACAACCTGCCCGAGAACCAATTTAACATCTGTTCCAATTGGAAGAAAAATATCTACTCTTGAGCCGAATTTAATGAAGCCAAATTGCTCTGTTTGTACAACTTGATCTCCTTCTTTAATATACCAAACAATTCTGCGAGCAAGTGCTCCAGCAATTTGCCTAAATAAAACTGGTGTTCCATTAGCATGCTCAACTACCGTTGTAGTACGTTCGTTTTCGGTACTCGACTTTGGATTCCATGCAGCTAAATATTTACCGGGATGATATTTAAAAAATTTTACCACCCCAGAAATTGGGTTTCTATTAATGTGCACATTAACTGGCGACATAAATATCGAAACCTGCAAACGTTTATCCTTAAAATACTCTCCCTCTTCAGTTTCTTCAATTACCACAACTTTTCCATCTGCAGGACAAATCACTAACTTATCGCCATTTGTAAAAACACGACTCGGATTTCTAAAAAACTGTAGAACGGTAATAAATAAAGCAAAGGATAAAATATAAACAAACCAACGAAGCCATGTTATATCTCCAAATTTATAATCAACCAACGCATTGATTACAAAAATAAATAATACTGAAATCGCTATAGTAGTATAGCCTTCTTTATGAATGGTCATGGAGTTTTAATTTAATTTTAGCAAAATTGGGAAAAAAAAAGCAGATTATATAGACTTACGAAGTTTATATAACTCGCCGTACGATTAACTTCGCCAGCCTTTAGGCTTAAACCGCCCGATAAATATCTTTTAAATTTCTACCCAAGTCATTATAATCTAACCCATAGCCCACTACAAACTCATTAGGTATTTCGAATCCAACATAGGTTAATTCAGGAATAGGTGATTTTAAAGCGGCAGGCTTAAATAATAGACTACATACTTGAACGGAAGCCGGGTTTTGAGATTTTACTTTGTCAAGAATATAATTCAACGTTAGACCCGTATCAACAATATCTTCGATAATAAGCACATCTCGATCAGCCAAATCATCAGGCAGTCCGAAAGCCTCTTTAATTGTGCCTGTACTTTCCGTACCATGATAAGATTTTATACGAATAAAACCAATCTCACAAGCGATGTCTATTTCTTTTAATAAATCTGCCATAAAAACAAAGCTTCCATTCAAAACGCCAATTAAAACTGGACAGCGATTTTCGTAATCTACATTAAGTTGAATGCCAATTAAGCGTGTTCTCTTGCTAATGGTTTCATTCTCTAGAAAGATTTCAAAATTTTTACCGTCTACTTGAATCTTGTTCATCATGCCTATTTATTTTTGAAAAAATCACTTATCGTTATCTTGCTTTTCTTTTCTCCGTTGCTCCCTACGTTCTTGCCTGAGCTGTTTTTTTGTTTTAGTAGTATCGGTTTTTATGGCTGGCCGATTCACTGTGTCTTTTTTAGAAGGGAAAAGGCGGTCGAAAAGCGTTTTGCCTTTGTCTGGAGTAATTTGTGGAATAATCATTCCATCATCATCGAAATCTAAAGTAGTGGTATCAATGGTTGTTGAATCTGGCAGTAAGTACTGTCTTAGCCCCTCTCGAAGCCTAACATTGTAAAAACCATACCCACTAGTATCGGCATAAGTTAAGCCTCTTCTGGCCATAGTATTGCCAATAAAATTAAAATATGGCAAAAGATATGGCTTTAGTCCGCCATCACTCATAAACTTATACATCGCTGCCTTTGGTTTCGGAACAATATTAGCTAAAAAAATACCTTCTCCAACGCTTAACTCCGATGGATGTTTTCCAAAATAATGCCTAGCAGCCTCACCAATACCATATACATTGGGACCCATCTCAATAATGTTAAAATAAACTTCTAACATCCGCTCTTTACTTACTAAACGATTATTTTCGATTAACCAAACAATTAAAACCTCTTCCGCTTTTCGAGATATAGTTTTGTTTCTACTTAAAAAAACATTTTTTACCAACTGCATAGAAATCGTACTTCCCCCGCGCTTAAACCTTTTTTCTTTAAAATTAACTGCAATAGATTTTCGGAAAGATTCTTCAACAAAACCATGGTGCCTAAAGAAAGATGGGTCTTCGGAAGTTAAAAGCGCATTTCTAAAATTAAACGAAATGTCTTCCAATCTGGTAAAATTAGGATTTGATGGGCCTATTAAAATATTCCGCATAGGCTTGCCGTACTCATACGGCGTATAAACAAATTCCCGGTTGATTTTTTGAAGATCTGTTTTACCCCATTTTAAAATTTTAAAATTATTCGGTGTCAAGTTAGAACTAAATTTTACGCTATCAGGAATTGATGTGTCCAAATAAAAATCGAGGTTGTATTTTAACTTCCCACTTACTTGCATCCCATCCAAAGATTCGAACAAACCCTGCGGAAAAGCTTCTAATAGTGCTTGTGCATCTTGCTCTTCGGCATTTAATTTAAGCTCGTATACTTTGTTTGGTGATAAGGTATATTTAATATAGGGATGAGCTACCGCGTTCTTTAAATAGACCGTAGACGTGCTATCCAAGCAGAGATAATTTGGGCCAATTAGCATATCTGCATCAATCTTAGCGCTGCTTACCACAATATCGGTCGCCGCCACTCTTGCCTGATTAATCAGCAGGTTTTTAACCGACCAAGATCCGGATATTTTAAAGTCATCACCACTATAATCAGCATCTGTCATTTCGGTCCTAACCGTATCAAAACTAAGCTTTGCATGCAGCTTTTGCTGAAGATAAAGGGGAAGCTCTACCTTTTGATGGTTTGCGGCGTATAGCATTACATCCAACTGTTTTCGCCCGGGCTTTAACATTCCTGTCATATGCCAAGTGGCGATGGTATCATTAACTAAAACGGTAGAGTTAAGCTCTCCGTCATCAATAGTTGCAGTAGTAGTTAAAAATTTTAATGATGCAGTATCGTTATCATTCAGCTGCACCATGAAGTTCTTCACCTCCATATCATCTGGAATTTTGTAAAGCACTTCATTTAAAAGATTACTCGCCAACTTACTCAAATCTACTTTATCTTTTGTCGTGTTGCTACTATCCTTTCTTTTTCTCTTCAAGATAAAATCCAGGTTAGTTAGCGAATCTCTAATTACTATATTTAATTTCCCTTCGGTCAGCTTAATTTCAGAAAGCTTAACATTGCCAAAAAGCAGGGGGAATATCTTCACGCCTACTGTTAAGTTCTGAATAGCTGTTAAGGTGTCCCTATCTTTTGGGACTACCGAAATCTTTTCCATGCTAACGGTACTTAATCCACTAAAACCAGCCTTCCCTATTTTAACCGTTAAGCCATAGTCATTCTTCGCCTTGTTAATTGCTTTTGCCATAATGGACTTAAGCATAGCTTCTCTTTTATTGTAAGCAATCGCTCCTAAGGAAATTATTAACAGCAAAAACACGCCTAAAACCCAGGCTCCAATCTTATAATACTTTTTAGGGATGCTTATTTTTGGTAACTGCATAAACTAATTTAAAAATTAATGCTTAAACAAACGCTCATAGCAAATGTTTATTTCGTGTTAAAATTACAATAAAAAGGCTGATAGAAAATTTAATATAGTTATGTTTTGTTAATTT
Organism: Pedobacter sp.; assembly: GCA_035497275.1. Taxonomy (GTDB): domain Bacteria; phylum Bacteroidota; class Bacteroidia; order Sphingobacteriales; family Sphingobacteriaceae; genus Pedobacter. Next base: position 2,577 of record DATJDT010000289.1, on the reverse strand, counting down.
TGAGGAATGATAATTACCAATGAACAGGTTTTAGAAGCCTTACGCAATGTTGAGGACCCAGATCTGAAAAAAGATCTAGTTACTTTGAACATGATTAAAGATGTTAAAATTGAAGGCAGTCACATTGCATTTACGCTAGAATTAACTACTCCAGCCTGCCCGATGAAGGAAATGTTAAAGAATGCATGTACTAATGCTATCAAACATTTTGTTGAGGCAAGCGCTACCGTTAACATTAACATCACATCTCGTGTAACCAAACCGAATGATACTACACAGTTGAACGCAATTAAAAATATTATTTTAATCTCATCTGGAAAAGGAGGCGTAGGCAAATCAACAGTAGCAAGTAATCTAGCCGTTACTTTAGCAGCTAATGGCGCCAAAGTTGGTTTAATTGATGCCGATATTTATGGTCCCTCTGTACCTATAATGTTCGATCTAATGGGAGCAAAACCTAGCGCAAGAGAGACAGAAAATGGTAAAACCTTGATTTTGCCAATTGAAAAATATGGTATTAAACTATTATCGTTAGGCTTTTTTGCTGACCCTAACCAAGCTGTGCCATGGCGTGGGCCAATGGCTTCTAATGCAATTAAACAATTATTTAATGATGCCGACTGGGGTGAATTGGACTACCTAATTGTAGATTTGCCACCGGGGACAGGAGATATCCATATTACCATAAGTCAAAGTTTTCCAATCACAGGAGCAGTAATTGTCACTACGCCACAACAAGTTGCATTGGCCGACACAAGAAAGGGCTTAAGTATGTTTAAAATGCCTGGCATAAATATTCCTATTTTAGGTGTTATAGAAAACATGTCGTATTTTACTCCAGCAGAATTACCAGAAAACAAATATTATATCTTTGGTAAGAATGGTGGAAAAGATTTAGCAGCACAATTTAACGTGCCTTTTTTAGGTGAAATACCGCTCATTCAAGCCATCTCAGAGGCTGGCGACCAAGGCTCACCCATTGCATTGGATGCCTCAAGTCCCCTAAAAAATGCTTTTAATGAAATTGCTGGCAAAATTGCCCAGCAAGTGTCAATAAATAACATACAATCAGTGAATTGCTAAAAATTTACTATTTTTATACTTTAATATAAATAAAATGAGTTTAACAGAACAAGTGGAGCAAGCATTAGAAACAATTAGGCCATATTTAATTGCCGATGGTGGAAATGTTGCCATAGAAGAGATTACGCCAGACCATGTTGTTAAATTGAGATTATTAGGCAACTGCGGTTCATGTAAAATGAGCTTTATGACCATGAAGGCAGGCATCGAACAAGCTATTATGAAAGCTGTACCAGAAATTACCGGTGTAGTGGCTGTAGATTTGGCGGAACAGGAATAAGGGTTTATTTAACACAATTTAACTAATATATTAAGCATTTACATCTATTTTTGTAAGATGAAGCATTGGTTAACAATCATATTGCTATTATTTGTGACTACCACTTTTGCGCAAAATGTGCAGAAAAGTAACAAATTGGTACAGTTTTCGGGCATAATTACCGATACTGACAGTAATTCGGTTGTTCCCTATGTTACCATTACCATTGTGAATAAAGGATTGAAATATGCCGCCAATTATCAGGGTTATTTCTCCATAATCGTTAACCCAGGAGATTCGTTAGTATTTAGCGCAATTGGTTTTAACAATAAAGTATTGGCATTACCGCACGAAATAAACGATACTAAGTACACTGAAATGGTTAAAATGAAGCCAGAAACCGTGTATTTAAAAGCGGTAAGAATTTATCCCTGGGCTACAATAGAAGAGTTCAATAAAGAGTTCTTGTCCATGAAAGTTGCCGATGACGATATGGCAATTGCCAAAAGAAATCTATCTCCAAAGAGTATTCAAGGCATGATTTTATCGTTACCTCGTAATTCGGAAGAAATTAGCAATAGCAACTATCGCTACAATTTTGATCGAATGATGAATGTAAACATGCGGCAAACCAATCCATTGCTAAACCCATTTGCATGGGGTAAGTTAATGCAACAAATTTTTGCAGGCGATAAAAGCAGAGAATCAGATAAGTAGGCTAGTGTTAGGTAGCCTTTAATTACCTTTTTTTGTTCTGTCTAGGATAACGCATCTTGTAATCAGTTCTAACGTTTCCCTTAGCAATAGCCTCTAGTTTGCTCTTCAATAATTGCTTACGAAGTAAACTCAATTTATCGGTAAACAATTTCCCTTCAATGTGATCATACTCATGCTGAATTACCCTAGCTGCGAATCCACTTACCTTTTCTTCATGCAACTTCCAGTTTTCATCATAATAACGAATTAAGATGTTAGGCTTGCGCATTATATCTTCTCGTACTTCAGGAATACTTAAACAACCCTCATTAAATGACCAGGGCTCACCTGTTTCTTCCAAAATCTGGGCGTTGATAAATACCTTTTTAAAAACTTCCTCATCTTCATCTGCTTTAGTATCAACGATGAACAAACGAATAGGCAAACCAACTTGAGGCGCAGCTAAACCAACCCCGCTAGCATTGTTCATTGTTTCGAACATATTGCTAATAAGTTGTTGCAGGTCTGGGTATGTTAGA
>DATJDT010000288.1:0-3269 GCA_035497275.1 Pedobacter sp. | reverse complement strand
GGGCTGTTAATGATCAGCAAAAAAACTGATCAACAAACCGCATTTTAAAAAAGATTAATAGAAGAATGATGACAAGTGAAGAAAAGATAAGAAGCGCTTTTGCGAATAAGGATTGGCAAGAAATTAAAGTAACCGATAGTTGGCAGATCTTTAAGATTATGGCTGAGTTTGTTGATGGGTTTGAGAAACTAGCAAAAATAGGTCCTTGTGTAAGTATTTTTGGATCTGCTCGGACTGCAGAAACTAATCCCTATTATGAGATTGCCGTTGAATGCGGCCGTTTATTAACGGAACGAGGTTATGGCGTAATTACGGGTGGTGGACCAGGCATTATGGAAGCAGGTAACAAAGGAGCCCATATGAATGGTGGTAAATCAGTTGGTTTAAATATTGACCTTCCCTTTGAACAATTCCATAATAAATATATCGACCATAATAAATTATTGGACTTTGATTACTTTTTTATCCGTAAAGTAATGTTTATGAAGTATTCTCAAGGCTTCGTTGTTTTACCAGGCGGAATGGGAACAATGGATGAATTATTTGAAGCAATTACCTTAATTCAAACCGGTAAAATAGCGCGTTTTCCAATTGTGTTAGTGGGAGTTGCTTATTGGAGCGGATTAATTGAGTGGATTAAATCGACCATGCTTGAGCAAGAACATAATATCCATGCGGAAGATTTAAATTTATTTAGATTAGTTGATACTGCGGAAGATGCAGCGGAACATATTTTCAGATTCTATGATAAGTATGTATTGAAACCCAACTTCTAAGTGGGTTTTGTCAGATTTTAATCAAATCTCATTGCAACAGATAACACTATGTAACTATTCGTTATTTCAAGTGTCTATTTGGTTGAAGGAGGTCATATGCAAAAGATATTAACTTGGAGAAAAGGTTTATTTGATAGCAACTATCAATTATATGCCGATGGTGAAATTAGGGGGAGCTTAGTATTTAGTTCATGGAAGAATAATGCAAGAGGTATAGCTTTAAAAAATTATTACTTCACTTCTGAGGGATTCTTACATCCAATTACTAAAATAAGAGACGAAAACCACAATCAAATTGGCGTTATTACTTATAATGCCTTAAAATTAAAAGCCACGTTAACCTTTAACAACTTAGATCATGCTTCTTGGAGTTATACTAACAGCTGGCTATCCCAGTGGACAATTACCAATTACCGAGATAAACAAATCCAGTATCATTCAGCGTCTACTGCAGGAACAGTACTTAGCGATAATGATGATGAATTAATGTTATTAGCTGGGCTTTTTATTAGAGAATTTCTTTCTAGGGGAATTATCGTCATTTTGCTGATAATCCTAATCCCTATATTTATGCGAACTTGCTAACACTTCAAAAATTACTTACACCACCGCTTACTACTAGTTTCATTGCATCAGCGGCACTCATATTTAAAGTTTTTATTTTTTCTTTATCTACCACATATACTTGCCCGGCAAATGAATAAGAAAATGGAAAATAAACAATAGCATCCCCTGGCAAATTCAATTTTGTCAGGTCATTTTGAGTTAAAAAGCCGATTCTTTTCATCCCCCCTTCTACTTCAACCAAAACTGGGTGATTAAATTTCTTTTCGTCGCCAACAAATGCCTCTGTTAAATCTTTTATAGAGGAAAATATAAAATTTAAGAGCGGCAATCGATTCATAAGCCGTTTAAACCAAGCATACATCGGTTCGGTTACAAAATTAGTCACGAAAATACCAGCTATAAGAATAATAGTTAATACCAAGCCCAAACCCAATCCAGGAATATTCCTATTTGCACCAGTTTTTGGGTCCACCCCCAAGATATTATTGATATTCAACCAACTATCAACAGTGGTTACTGCCCAAACCACGATAAAAACGCTTAAAGAAATTGGCACAACAATTAATAGGCCCTTGATAAGATAATTAAGAAGCGCTCTTCCAATTCTGTTCATGCTGCAAAATTAATAAAATATTAAGACTTACGAAGTTTACTGTGCGTTTGGCCTTGCTAACCTCGCAAGTCATTATTCAAAAAAATACACCCTTTTTACACGTTGAGAAACATTGGTTAATATTTCGTAAGGAATCGTATCAATCTGTCTGGCTAAATCGACAATGGTATGCTCATGGCCAAATACAATTACCTCATCCCCTGTGTTTACAGGCACGCCAGTAACATCAAGCATACACATATCCATGCAAATTGAACCAATAGTTGGCACCAATTGCCCATTAAGTAACATTCGACCAACTCCATTACCAAATTTTCGGTTATATCCATCAGCATAGCCGATTTTAACCGTTGCTATTTTACCTCCGTTTGGCAAAACACCTTGGCGGCCATAACCCACAGTTTCTCCAGCTTTAAGATTTTTAACCTGTGTGACAGTGGTTTTTAACACTGCGACAGTCTGCAAACCTTTATTGTTAGCTAAAGCGCTATCAAAACCATATAAACCAATTCCCATACGTACCATATCCATTTGCGCTTCTTTCCATCTGGTAATGCCAGAGGTATTTAAAACATGTTTTAATGGGGTATATTTTAATTGCTCCGAAAGTTTATTGTACAATGAAGAAAACTCCTCAATTTGAGACCCAGTAAAACCATCGTGTTTTGCTTGTTCGCTAGCCACTAAATGAGTGAAGATGGTTTCAACCCTTATTTTTTTTGAATTTAACAAGAGGTTAAGTAATTCCGGTAAATCTTCTTTCTCAAATCCCAATCTGTGCATTCCAGTATCCAACTTAATATGAATCTTAAAATCAACCTCAGAATCAGATAAAAAATTAATAAAACTTTTAAGGATACTGATATTATAAATTTCAGGTTCTAACTTATACTTGATGATTGCTTCAAATGCCGATGGTTCAGGACTCATTACCATGATGGGCAAACTTATTCCTGCTTTTCTTAATGCAATCCCTTCATCTGCATAAGCTACAGCCAAATAATCCACTTTTTGATATTGCAATAGATTGGCAATTTCAAAGCTCCCACTTCCATAAGAAAAAGCTTTAACCATAGCCATGGTTTTTACACCAGGTTTTAGCTTGCTCCTATAAAATTGTAAGTTTTCGGCTAATGCATTTAAGTTAATTTCGAGTATGGTATCATGGATTTTGAGAGTCAATGCTTTACTGATTCTTTCAAACCCAAATCGTCTCGCACCTTTTATTAAAATGGTTTCATTCGCAAAATGTATAGCTGGCAAATGGCTAATAAAGTCCTGGGTACTTTGATAAAATGAGGTCTCTAAGGCAA